>NZ_JBPQTL010000036.1:0-53098 GCF_051386295.1 Micromonospora sp. URMC 105
AGTCAGGAGATCCACGACTGCCGCCAACTTCATGATCAACGCGGAGAGCCCGGGGGGCGGGGGCGGGGGGTTAGAAGCCGAGGGCTTGGGCGCGGCGTTTGACCTCGCGGGCGTGGTCGCCGCCGAGGGTGGCGGCGGCGGTGCCGCCGGTGAGGGTGTCGTCGGGCTGGTAGAGCCAGCGCAGGGCGGCCTCGTCGTCGTAGCCGGCGTCGGCCAGCAGGTTCAGCACGCCGGGCAGGTGCTTGAGCACCGTCTTGTTCGCCACCAGGTCGGCGGGGATCCGGCGGACGCCGTCGCGGCGGACGGCGATCAACTCCCGGTCGCGGATCATCTGGTGGATCTTGGTGATCGAGAGGTCGAGGCGCTCGGCCACGTCGGGCAGGGTCAGCCAGTCGGTCGGGCCGGCGGGCGCGGCGCCGGAAGCCTGGTCGGCGGGTACGGAATCGGTCACCCGACCACCCTGCCACGTCGTCCGGGCCGGGGTGCAGCGGCACCCCGGTTGGCCTGCGGCAGCGCGGCGGGACGGATCGGATCGGCCACCGGCTGTAGCATCCTGTTCAACCTTCACCCTCCGGACACATAGACTGCCTGCCGATGGACACACAGGTCGCCGACACGTTGCTGGGCTCGCTGCTCGACGGGCGCTACCGCATTCGCGGGCGCGTCGCGCGCGGCGGCATGGCGACCGTGTACACCGCCACCGACGAGCGCCTCGAGCGCACCGTGGCGGTCAAAATCATTCACCCGTCCCAGGCGTCGGAGGCCCGCAACCGGGCCGCCGGCTTCATGGCGCGGTTCACCGACGAGGCGAAGACGATCGCCCGGCTGACCCACCCGAACGTGGTGGCGGTCTACGACCAGGGCAGCCACGGCGGGCTGCCGTACCTGGTGATGGAGTACGTCCGCGGCCGCACCCTGCGCGACGTGCTGGCCGAGCGGCGCCGGCTCAACCCGGACGAGGCGCTGGCGATCATGGAGCAGATGCTCGCCGCGATCGCCGCCGCGCACCGGGCCGGGCTGGTGCACCGGGACGTGAAGCCGGAGAACGTGCTGGTCGCCGAGGCGCCTACCGGCGGGGTGGCGAACCTCGTCGACAGCGTGGTGAAGGTCGCGGACTTCGGCCTGGCACGCGCGGTCGAGGCCAGCTCCGAGGAGGAGAGCGGCAACCAGCTGATGGCGACCGTCGCGTACGTGGCGCCGGAACTGGTCACCGAGGGGCACGCCGACCCGCGCACCGACGTCTACTCCGCTGGCATCGTGCTGTTCGAGATGCTCACCGGGCGGGTCCCGTACGACGGGGACCGGCCGGTGGATGTGGCCTGGCAGCACGTCGACCGGGACGTACCGGCGCCGTCGACCCTGGTGCCCGCGCTGCCCACGGCGCTCGACGACCTGGTCGCGCGGGCCACCCGGCGCGACCCGGGCGCGCGCCCGTCCGACGCCGGCGCCCTGCTGGCCGAGGTGCAGGTGGCCCGGGACGACCTGGGCAACCCGAACGCGCACACCGCCGTGCTGCGCCCGGTGGGCGACGAGAACTCGCCGGTGGCCCAGCCGACCATGGTCGTGGCGGCGGTCCGCCCGGCCGAGCGGCCCACCTGGGCCCGGCTGCCCGAGGGGGGCCAGCAGCGGCACCGCCGCCGGGCCGCCCCCGAGTCGGACCTGAAGGCGCGGCTCGCGGCGCTGCGCACCCGGGTGATGGGCAGCCCGCGGGGCCGGCTCTCGATCGCCGCCGCGGTGGTGGCGCTCGGCCTGCTCGCCGCGATGGGCGGCTGGTGGGTCGGGGTGGGCCGCTACACGGTCGCCCCGGAGCTGGTGAGCCTGAGCAAGGCGCAGGCGCAGGCGCAGGCGGACAAGGCCGGCTTCACCCTGGCCTACGCCGAGCCGCGCTACGACGAGCAGACCCCCCGCGACAGCGTGGTGGCGCAGGACCCGGTCTCGGCTGCCAAGATCCTCAAGGGCGGCACCATCACGCTCACCCTCTCGCTGGGCCCGGAGCGGTTCCCGGTGCCGGACGTGGTGGGCAAGGAGTTCGAGCTGGCCGAGGCGGAGCTGACCGGCGCGAAGCTGGTGGTGGCCAAGGGCACCCCGCGCTACGACGACGACCTGCCGGCCGGGGTGGTGCTGGCGACCAACCCGGAGGTCGGCGCCGAGGTCAAGCCGGGTACGAAGATCACCGTCATCCTGAGCAAGGGCCGGGCTCCGATCACCGTGCCGAACCTGCTCGGCAAGAACCTCGCGGAGGCGCGGACCACGCTGGCCCAGCTCGGTCTGGTGCCGGTGGAGACGTACAAGGACTCGGACAAGCCGAAGGACGAGATCCTCGGGCAGAGCCCGGCCAACGGCACCGGGGTCGAGAAGGGCGCCCAGGTCCGGCTCGATGTCAGCAAGGGGCCGGCCCAGGTGATCATGCCGCGGGTCGTCGACCTGCCGTGCCCGCAGGCCAAGCAGCAGCTGGAGAGCCAGGGCTTCCCGGTGACCGTGCAGTTCAACCCGAACGGGATCGTCCGGTTCCAGAACCCGCCGGAGAACTCCCCGGTGCCGCCGGCGACACCGGTCACGATCGGGTGCCTGTGACCAGGCGACCGGTCGGCTCGCACACTCCTACCTCGGGCGGCCTGGCCCGGGCGGCCCTGCCGTACGTCGACGCGGCCGGCTCCGAGGTGGTGCAGGTCTACGTCTCCAACTCGCGCGGGTGGGCGCTGCCGGCCGGCGACCCGGCCCAGGACGCGCTCTTCGCCGACGGCTGCGCCGAGCGGGGCGTACCGGTCTTCATCCACGCCTCGCTGCTGGTCAACCTCGGCTCCCCGACCGAGGCGACGGTGCAGCGGTCGGCGGAGACCCTGGCGCACGCGCTGCGCCGGGGCCGGGCGATCGGCGCCCGGGGAGTGGTGTTCCACGCGGGCAGCGCGGTCGACGCGGGGTACGCCGAGACCGCCATGCGGCAGGTCCGCGAGACGCTGCTGCCGCTGCTGGACGAGGCGGCGGCGGCCGGCGGGCCGATGCTGCTGGTCGAGCCGAGCGCGGGCGGCGGCCGCTCGCTGGCCTCCCGGGTCGAGCAGCTGGGCCCCTACCTGGACGCGGTGGAGCGGCACCCGGGCCTGGGGGTCTGCTTCGACACCTGCCACGCCTGGGCGGCCGGGCACGACCTGGCCGCCGAGGGCGGCATGACGGCGACCCTGGACACCCTGGTGGCGACCGTGGGGGCGGACCGGCTGCGGCTGGTGCACGCCAACGATTCCAAGGACCTCTGCGGTTCCACCCGGGACCGGCACGAGAGCATCGGCAAGGGCAGCATCGGCGAGCCCGCGTTCGCCGAGCTGATGGCCCACCCGGCCACCGCCGGCGTCCCCGTGGTGGTGGAGACCCCCACGGAGAAGCACGAGGGCCATGCCGCCGACATCGCCACCCTCAAACGCCTCCACCCCTGACCCACCGGCCTGCCTCGGTTGCGCCGGGTCTCGCCTCGT
Source organism: Micromonospora sp. URMC 105 (assembly GCF_051386295.1). Classification (NCBI taxonomy): domain Bacteria; kingdom Bacillati; phylum Actinomycetota; class Actinomycetes; order Micromonosporales; family Micromonosporaceae; genus Micromonospora; species Micromonospora sp. URMC 105. The sequence goes on from NZ_JBPQTL010000036.1 coordinate 3,468, forward strand.
TGATCAAGAAGTTTGCGTCAGTTCCGAGCCGGATCCGGACACAAACTTCTTGATCAACAGGGCTGAGGCGGGGAGCCGGGAGGTGGGTCAGGCGCGCAGGAGGGTGGGGAGGATCTGCGCGGCGCGGTCGATGTCCGCGTCGTCGACGTCCAGGTGGGTGACCAGGCGGGCGGTGCGCGGGCCGAGCACCGAGACCAGGAGCCCCTCGGCGCGGGCGGCGGCGGCGAGGGCCTTCGCGTCCAGCGGGTGCTTGGTCAGGTCCAACGGGACCAGGTTCGTCCGGACCGGCGCGGCCAGCACCCCGAACGGGGCCACCGCCTCGGCCAGCCGGGCGGCCTTCGCGTGGTCCTCCGCCAGCCGGGTGACGTGGTGGGCCAGCGCGTACCGGCCGGCGGCGGCGAGGACGCCGACCTGGCGCATGCCCCCGCCCATCCGCTTGCGGAGGAACCGGGCCCGCTCGATCTTCTCGGCGCTGCCGACCACCAGCGAGCCGACCGGGGCGCCGAGCCCTTTGGACAGGCAGACCGACAGGGTGTCGAAGAGCGCGCCGTACCCGGCCAGCGGCACCCCGTCGGCGACGTGGGCGTGCCAGATCCGCGCGCCGTCGCAGTGCAGCGCCAGCCCGTGCTCGTCGGCGACCCGGCGCAGCTCGCGCAGCGTGGCCAGCGGGATCACCCCGCCGCCGCCCCGGTTGTGGGTCTGCTCGACGGCGATCGCCCGGGTCGGCACCGCGAAGTAACCGTCGGGCCGGACCATGCCGGCGACCACGTGCGGGTCGATGTCCGCGCCCGCCGCCGACCAGGTCCGCGAGGAGATTCCGCCGTACGCGGCGGCGGCACCGATCTCGTACGTGACGACGTGCGCGTCGGCGTCGCAGAGCAACTCGTCGCCGGGGGGCACGACGAGCTGCAGGGCGATCTGGTTGGCCATCGAGCCGGTCGGGGCGAACAGCGCCGCCTCGTGCCCGAAGAGCGCGGCGACCTCGGCCTCCAGCGCGGCGACGGTCGGGTCCTCGCCGTAGACGTCGTCGCCGACCTCGGCGGTGGCCATCGCCTCCCGCATTCCGGCGGTGGGCCGGGTCACCGTGTCGGACCGCAGGTCGATGAAACGCTCAGCCACAGTCATCCTTTCGGCTGCCGACTGCGGGGCTCGCAAGCTCACTCCTCGCGTCAGCCACGGAGCATCTCGGCCACCAGGAAGGCCAGCTCCAGCGACTGCTGGGTGTTCAGTCGCGGGTCGCAGGCGGTCTCGTACCGGTCGGGCAGGTCGAGGTCCTCGATGCCCTGGGCGCCGCCGAGGCACTCGGTGACGTCCTCGCCGGTCAACTCGACGTGCAGGCCGCCCGGGTGGGTGTCCAGGCCGCGGTGCACCTCGAAGTAGCCGAGCACCTCGTCGACGATCCGGTCGAAGTGCCGGGTCTTGTAGCCGTTGGACGACTCGTGGGTGTTGCCGTGCATCGGGTCGCACTGCCAGACGACCTTGGCGCCGGCGGCGGTCACCTTGGCCACGATCGGCGGCAGCGCGTCGCGGACCTTGTGGTTGCCCATCCGGCTGATCAGGGTGAGCCGGCCGGGAACGTTGTCCGGGTTGAGCTTCTCGCAGAGCTCGATGGCCTCGTCCGGGCTGGTGGTCGGGCCCAGTTTGACGCCGATCGGGTTGGCGATGCGGGAGATGAAGTCGATGTGCGCCCCGTCGATCTGCCTGGTCCGCTCGCCGATCCAGAGGAAGTGCCCGGACAGCCCGTACGCCCGGCGGTCGGAGACCCGGGTGAGCGCCCGGTCGTACTCCAGGGCCAGGGCCTCGTGGGAGCAGTAGAGGGTGACGGTGCGCAGCGCCTCGTCCTCGGTCATCCCGCAGGCGCGGATGAAGGCCAGCGCCCGGTCGATCTCCCGGGCGATCGCCTCGTAGCGCTCGCCGGCCGGGGAGTTCTTGACGAAGCCCTTGTTCCAGTCGTGCACGGCGTGCAGGTCGGCCAGCCCGCCGGCCAGGTACGCGCGGAGCATGTTCATCGCGGCGGCCGAGTTCGCGTACGCCCGGATCATGCGCTGCGGGTCGGCGACGCGCGCCTCCGGCGTGGCCTCCAGGGCGTTGATCATGTCGCCCCGGTACGCGGGCAGGCCGCGGGCGTCGGTCGGCAGGGACCGGGGCTTGGTGTACTGGCCGGCGACCCGGGCGACCTTGACCACCGGCAGGGACGCGCCGTAGGTGAGCACGATCGCCATCTGGAGCAGGGTGCGGGCGTTGGCCAGCAGGTGGCTCTCGGTGTTGTCGGCGAAGGTCTCGGCGCAGTCGCCGCCCTGCAGGAGGAACGCCTTGCCCTCGCAGACCAGCGCGAGGCGCTGCCGGAGCTGGTCGACCTCGTAGGGCGCGACCACCGAGGGAACGACGTCGAGCACCTTGCAGACCTCGGCCACCTGGGCCGGGTCGGGCCAGGGCGGGGTCTGCGCCCGGGGCAGGTCCCGCCAGCGGTCCAGGCCGAGGGCCGCGTCCTCGGCGGAGTCGACGGTGGGTCGGCTGGTCTGCAGCCCGGGGCTGCTCACGGCGGGGTAGCTCAGCTGATGCCACTCATGGCGCATGAGAGAAAGCGTACGGCGACGGTCGGGGCGACCCGCCGTCGAGGGTGACGGTTCCGGCAGATGGGAGGGTCAGGGGCTGACCGACGGCTCCGGAGTGTGCCCGCCGGGTGCTTCGCCCGAGATGCACCAGTCGGCGCCGCTGCGGGTGACGGTGAACAGCAGCGGCCGGGTCACGTCGCGGGCACCGACCGAAACGGTCACGGTGGCGCTGACCTCCTGCCCGCGCGGGCCGGAGCGGACGTCGGTGATGGTCGCCTTGGGCACCTCGAAGTGGTCGGCGAAGTCACCGTTCGGGCCGGTGGCCGCCGCGTCGAAGGCCTCCTGCATCGGGGCGCAGAGCTGGCTGCGGCCGGCCGCGACGTCCTTGGCGGTCATCGCGTCGAGGTAGGCCTGTACCCGCTCGCGGGACTTGCCGGCCGCCTCCTCGGCGGGGGCGCGCCCGACGGCGGGGCCGGAGCCGGCGTCGTCGTCCCCGCCGATCCCGCAGCCGAGCAGGGACAGCGGCAGCAGTGCCAGCGCGGCGACGCCGGCGGCGCGGTGCCTCGAGCGCATGGGTCCTCCCCTCGCTGCGGACATCACCAGATGCCGAGCGGCGAGTCTGTCACATCGACAAGGCTGCATACCATGCCGTCATGCCCATGACCTCGGGCACATCATTCACAATCATGGACGGGCGATGAACCAGCCGCCCCCGGCAGCGCAGGAGGTGACGCCATCCTTCCCGTGGCGTCGGTCGACACCGCGTGGCTGCCCCCGGCCGAGCGGTTCGACTTCTGGCAGGACCTGGTCGCCCGGGAGTCGGCGCCGGCCCGGATCAGCAGTGATCACGCCGCCGACTTCACCGCCTCGGCGCGGGTGGTCGACCTCGGCGTGGTCCGGCTCGGCGGGTGGCGCTACCCCTCGCTGGAGCTGGACCGGGCGCGCCGGATGATCCGCAGCACCGATCCCGAGCTGTACCAGCTGGCCCTGCCGCTGTCCGGGCACGGCGCGATGTCGCAGCAGCGGCGCCAGGCGCCGCTCGTCCCGTCCGGTTTCAATCTGGTCGACACCGTCCGCCCGCACGGCTCGTCGCACCGGGCCGAGGGGACCGCCGGCCCGCTGCGCACGCTGACCGCGCTGGTGCCCCACGCGGCGCTGCCGATCCCGGCGCACCGGATCGAGCGGCTGCTCGCCGCCGAGCTGCCCGCCGACACGGGGATGGGGCTGCTGCTGGCCCGCTTCCTGCGCCAGGTCGTCGACCATCCCGAGCAGTACGCGCCGGGCGACGCCGCCCACCTCGACCAGGTCGCGCTGGCCCTGATCGCCGGCACCCTGGCCGGCCGGCTCGACGACGAACACGCCCTGCCGGTGGAGGTCCGCGTCACCGGCCTGCGTACCCGGATCGAGGCGTTCGTGCGGTCGCACCTGGCCGATCCGGAGCTGGACCCGGCCGCGGTGGCCGCGGCGCACCACCTGTCGCTGCGTGCGCTGCACCGGCTCTTCGAGGGCAGCGGCACCACGGTCGCCGGTCTCATCCGCGCCCGCCGCCTGGAGCGCTGCCTGCGCGACCTGGCCGATCCCCGGCTGCGCGACCTGGCCGTGCACGAGGTGGCCGCGCGGTGCGGGTTCCGCGACCGGGCCCACTTCAGCCGGGCCTTCCGCGCCCGGTACGGGATGTCGCCCCGCGAGCACCGGGAGCGGGCCGCGGGGCGGTGAGCGCACGCGGGGCGGGGAGGGACCGTGGGTGTCCCTCCCCGCCTTGTGGGTGGTGCGTCGGCACTCGGCTCAGCCGAGACCGCCCTTGATGGCGCCGATCAGCTCGCCGTTGCCGGTGTCACCGGAGAGCTCCCAGAAGAAGGCACCACCGAGGCCCTGGTTCTTCGCGTAGGTCATCTTGCCGCCGATGGTGGACGGGGTGTCGTAGCTCCACCAGTTGCTGCCGCACTTGGCGTACGCCGTGCCGGCGATGGTGCCGGTGGCCGGGCAGGTGTTCTTCAGGACCTTGTAGTCCTCGATGCCCTGCTCGTAGGTGCCCGGCGCGGGACCGGTGGCGGTGCCGCCCGGTGCGGTCTGGGTGACGCCGGTCCAGCCCCGGCCGTAGAAGCCGATGCCGAGCAGCAGCTTGTTGGCCGGGATGCCCTTGCTCTTCAGCTTCTGGATCGCCGCGTCGGAGTTGAAGCCCTGCTGCGGGATGCCGGTGTAGGAGTAGAGCGGGGAGTGCGGGGCGGTGGGGCCCTGCGCGTTGAAGGCGCCGAAGTAGTCGTACGTCATCGGCATGATCCAGTTGAGGTACGACGAGGCCCCGGCGTAGTCGGTGGCGTCGATCTTGCCGCCGTTGCTGCCGTCCGCGGTGATCGCGGCGGTGACCAGGGCCGACGAGCCGAACTTCGACCGCAGCGCGCTGACCACGTTCTTGAAGGCGTTCGGGCCGCTGGTGTCACAGGAGAGGCCGCAGGCGTTCGGGTACTCCCAGTCGACGTCGATGCCGTCGAAGACGTCCGCCCAGCGCGGGTCCTCCACGAGGGCGTGACAGCTGTCGGCGAACGCGGCGGGGTTCTGCGCGGCCTGGGTGAAGCCACCCGACCAGGTCCAGCCGCCGAAGGACCAGATCACCTTCAGGTGCGGGTTCAACTTCTTGAGCTTGCGCAGCTGGTTGAAGTTGCCGCGCAGCGGCTGGTCCCAGGTGTCGGCGACGCCGTCGACGCTGTCGGCCGCGGTGTACGCCTTGTCGTACGCCGCGTAGCTGTCACCGATGGTGCAGCGCCCGCCGGTGGTGTTGCCGAAGGCGTACAGGATGTGGGTCAGCTTGGCGGCCGAGCCGCTGGTCTGGATGTTCTTGACGTGGTAGTTGCGCTGGTAGACGCCCCACTCGGCGAAGTAGCCGACGATCTTCTTGTCCCCGGTCGGGGGCGGCGTGGTGGGCGGCGGAGTGGTGGGCGGCGGGGTCGTCGGCGGTGGCGTGGTGGTGGGCGGCGGCGTGGTGGGCGGCGGGGTGCCGCCACCGCACGGTGCGCCGTTGATGGTGCAGTTCAGCGGCGCCTTGTACGCCCCGGTGCCGTTGTAGCCCCAGCTGATGCTGGCGCCGGGGGCGAGCGGGCCCGCCCAGCTCTTCTTGACCGCGACGTAGTGGTTGCCGCTGCTGGTGACGTCGGCGTCCCAGGAGCTGCTGATGGTGGTGCCCGCCGGCAGGTCGAACTCGATGCGCCAGGTGTCGACGCCGGTGCTGGAGCCGTTGGCGACGGTCACCCGCGTCTCGTGGCCGGTCCCCCAGTCCTGCGCCTTGGCGAACGTGGCGGTCACGCTGCCGGCGCCGAACGCCGAGGTCACCGGCACCGCAGCGACGGTCAGCGCGACCACGGCGCCGGCCCAGAGGGCGCGGCGGAGCGATCTGTTCATGTGGCACCTCCTCCAACAGTTAGGAAACTTTCCAGAAGATGGGGAGACGCTACTCACGCTGTCATCACTTCGTCAAGATGTGCATTTATCGATTTGCCGTGGGCCGCGACGAGACACCGGCCGGGACGCGTAGCCTCGCGGCATGACCGTCTTCGACATCGAGATCGACGCCCTGACCGGCGGCCCGGCCGACCTGGCCGCATACCGGGGCAAGGCGCTGCTGGTGGTGAACGTGGCCTCGCGCTGCGGCCTGACCCCGCAGTACGCCGGGCTCCAGGAGCTGTACACCAACTACGCCGACCGCGGTCTGGTCGTGCTCGGGGTGCCGTCCAACCAGTTCGCCGGGCAGGAGCCGGGCACGGCCGACGAGATCGGCGAGTTCTGTCAGGTCAACTACGGCGTGACGTTCCCGCTGACCGAGAAGGTCGACGTCAACGGCCCGGCCCGGCACCCGCTCTACGCGGAGCTGGTCGCCACCCCCGACGCCGAGGGGCACACCGGGGACGTGCGGTGGAACTTCGAGAAGTTCCTCGTCGCGCCGGACGGCACGGTCGCCGCCCGGTTCGCCCCCACGGTCACCCCGGACGCCGCCGAGCTGCGGGCCGGCATCGAGAAGGTCCTGCCGGCCTGAGCCGACCGGCCTGGCCGGTGCCACGCGACCCGGGTTGCGCGGCACCGGCCACCGCGGCCGGCAGGCGGGGCCCGGTCAGGCCGGGGAGCGCCACTCGTCGGCGAGCACCGACCAGACCTCGATGTCGATCCGCCCGGCCGGCCCCGGATAGAGCTGCCGCAGCGTGCCGTCGCGGCGCATGCCCAGCCGCCGGGCCACGGCGATGCTGCGCGCGTTGTCGGCGTTGGTGCGCCACTCCACCCGCCGGATGCCCCGCTCGCCGACCGCCCAGTCGACGATCCGGCCGACCGCGCGGGTGACCAGCCCCCGGCCCTCGGCCGCCGGCTCCAGCCAGCAGCCCGCCTCGCAGACACCGAGCGCGGCGTCGAACGACACGAACATCACCCCGCCGACCAGGACGCCGTCGGCCCAGATGCCCCAGATGCCGCCGGCGTCACGGGCCCACAGCTCGGCGTAGCGGCGCAGCACGGCACGGGCCGAGTCGAGGTCGGTGGCCACGAAGGACGCCCCCACCCAGGGCGAGATGTGCTCCCGGGCCCGGTCCAGGTGGGAGAGGAACTCCTCCGCGTGCCAGGGCGACAGCGGTCGCAACTCGGCGATCGCGGTCAACGGCAGGGCGAACACGGTGACTCCTCAGGACGGAGCGGGCAGGCTCAGGCGCAGGGTGGGGCCCGGGGTGTCCCGGAAGCCGAGCGAGCGGTAGAGCGGCTCGCCGGCCATCGACGCCCGCAGATCGATCTTGCGTACGCCCCGGTCCCGGTACCAGTCGAGCAGCCCGGTCAGGCAAGCCCGGGAGTAGCCGCGCCGCCGGTACTCCGCGTCGGTGACGACGTTGAAGACGTACCCGGTCAGGCCGCTGGGGTTGCCCGGTCCGCCCAGGCGGCGCTCGATGGTGCCGGTCGCGCAGGCGGCGAGCACGCCGGGCCGGTCGGGAGCGTCCACCACGTACACGGCCATCAGCTCCGCCGGGTCGGCGAGCCGTTCGCGCAACACCTCCCGGGCGGCCGGCTGCCACGGCCCGGGCGCCGGCTCCGCACCCTCCATCGACGCCAGCATCACCCCGCGCAGCCGGACGATCTCCGCCGCGTCCTCCGGTCCGGCCCGCCGCACCTTGATCATCCTCGGACGGTACCGCACCGGGCCGGCCCGGCCGGGCAGCCGATCCCCGGCGATCGGACACGCGGCGACACGCCCGCCCATGGTTGCGCCGAGGTCCCGCCCGCGAGACTCTACCCCCGGTTCCCTGACACTTCGGAGGCGACATGTCCACGCTCCGTAATGTGCCCCGCCGACTCGTCGCCGCCGCCGGGGCGCTGCTGCTCGGCGCGGCACTGACCGCCGCCGTCACGCCGCCCGCCCGGGCCGCCACCGCACCGGATGTCGGGTACGTACGCCTCGCGCACCTCTCCCCCGACACGCCCGCCGTGGACGTCTACCTCTCCGCGCCGGGCGCGGCCGAACCCCGGGTCTTCCCCGCCGTCGGCTACGGCGTGGTCTCCGAGTACCTGACCCTGCCCGCCGGCCGCTACGCGGTGGCGATGCGCGAGGCGGGCGCACCGGCCGACCAGCCGCCGGTGCTCACCACCGAGGTGGCCGTCGACGCCGGCGCGGCGTACACGGTGGCCGGGGTGGGCCGGCACGCCGACCTCGGCCTGCGGGTGCTCGTCGACGACCTCAGCGCCCCGCCGCCCGGGCAGGCCAAGCTCCGCGTGGTGCAGGCGTCGGTGCGGGCACCGGTGATCGACGTCGCGGCGACCGACGGACCGGCCATCGCCGACGCGGTCCGCTTCGCCACCACCACCGACTACCGCGAGGTCGAGCCGGGACGCTGGCGGCTGCGGCTGGGCGGCGACCACGGCCCGACCACGAACGCCGAGGTCACCCTCGACGGCGGCCGGGTCTACTCGCTGCTGGTGCTGGACGCCGAGCGCGGCGGACTCGCCACCGAGCTGCGCGAGGACGCCCGGGGCGGGGTGGTCGCCCCCGCCGGCGGGGTGCCGGCCGGGGCCGGCGGGCTGGCCGGGCGCGGGCTCGGGGCGTACCCGATGATCGCCGGCGGCCTGCTCGCGGCGGCCGTGGTGGTCGGGGCGGCGCTGCTGGTGCGGCGCCGGCGGCGGCCGGTCTGGTGACCACCCGGCCCGGCTTCGCGATCCGGCGGCACCGCGACCGGCGGGCGCCGCTGGGCGCGCTGGTCGCGGCCGGCGTGGCGGCCTGCCTCGCCGCCGGCACCGGGGGCGGGCTGGCCGGCGAGGCCCGGCCGGTGCCACCGGCGAGCTGGCGGCCCGGCTGCGCCGACGGTTGCGCCACGACCGCCGCCCCGCCGCGTGCGCCGCACGGTCCACCCACCCGGGTACGCGTCGCGCGGATCGGCGTCGACGCCGACCTCGCGGTGCTCGGGCTGGACCCGGCCGGTGAACTGGTGCCGCCGGCCGACCACGACCGCGCGGGCTGGTACGGCGGCGGCCCCGCACCGGGCGACCCGGGGCCCGCGGTGATCGCCGGCCATCTCGACTCCCGCCGGGGGCCGGCCGTCTTCGCCCGCCTCGGGGAGCTGCGCGCGGGCGACCGGATCGAGGTCCGGCGCGGCGAGCGGCCGGTCTTATTCCGGGTCACCGGGTCGCTGCGCACCCGCAAGGACGCCTTCCCCACCGCGCGGGTCTACGGTCCCACCCCCGGCCCGGAGCTGCGACTGGTCACCTGCGGCGGCGACTTCGACCGGCGCACCGGCCACTACCGGGACAACGTGGTGGTCTTCGCGGTCGCCGAGGCGCCGAGGAACCCGCTGCCCCGCTCGGCGGCCGGCTGACGGGCATCGGCGGGCTTCCTTTGGCCTGGACAACGACGGCAGGGCGCTCGTCCGGACGCTGTGGAGCTGATGACGTGAACGACTCAGCGGACGCTGCAGAGCGGTAGGGCGTCAGACCGGTCGGCGGCCGGCGAAGCCGCACTCGGTCCGGTGGTACCAGCGCACGTCGGTGTCCCCCTCCAGCCAGCACCAGAGCACCGCCCGGCCGTCGCGTTCGCCGGGGAAGTCCAGCAGCACCGGGGCGATGCCCTTGATCTGGATGTCGTGGCCGTTCAGCTCCTCCAGCACGGCGTGCAGCCGCGCCTCCAGCGCCTTCACCTCGGCCCGGCCGCCGAGCGCCGAGACACCCGGGCCCGCCAGGTCGGCGCGGAGTTCGGCGAGGTCGGCGCGGAGCCGGATCAGCTCGTCGACGCGGGGACGCAGGGTGGCCACCAGGTGCCGGGCCTGGGCGAGTGTGAACACCCGGCCAGTATGGGCCACCGGGACCGCTCCCGACCGACCTGAGACGGCGGCCGAGCACGGCCGGCATGCCTGGGCTCGCGCCCTGAACAGGCCGGCCGCGGCCCGGTGCCCCCGGCGGGTCTCAGTCGGCCTGGGCGGCCAGCTCGCGGGCCCGGTCGCGGGCCGCCTCGAGGGCGGCGAGCAGCGCCGCGCGCACGCCGTGCTTCTCCAGCTCCCGGATCGCCGAGATGGTGGTGCCGGCCGGCGAGGTGACCGCCTCGCGCAGCTTCACCGGGTGCTCGCCGGAGTCGCGCAGCATCACCGCCGAGCCGATCGCGGTCTGCACGATCAGCTCGTGCGCCACCTGCCGGGGCAGGCCGAGCAGGATGCCCGCGTCGATCATGGCCTCGACCAGCAGGTAGAAGTACGCGGGTCCGGAACCCGAGAGCGCGGTGACCGCGTCCTGCTGGGACTCGGGCACCCGGATGGTGGCGCCGAGCGGGGTGAACATCTCCTCGGCCAGCGCCAGGTGCGCGCCGGTGGCGTGCGCGCCGGCCGAGATGGCGGTCATCGCCTGGTCGACCAGGGCCGGGGTGTTGGTCATCACCCGGACCACCGGGGTGCCCTCGGGCAGCCGGCGGGCGAAGAAGGTGGTGGGCAGGCCGGCGCAGAGCGAGATGACCAGCTTGTCCGCCGGGACCTTGGGGCCGATCTCGTCGAGCAGGGTCGCCGCGTCCTGCGGCTTGACGGAGACCGCCAGCACCGCCGCCTCCTCGACCGCGGTGAGGTTGTCGACCACCCGTACGCCGTAGCGGGCGGTCAGCTCCTCGGCGCGGGCCGGACGCCGGGCGGTGGCCAGCAGCCGCTCCACCGGCCAGCCGGAGCGCAGCAGCCCGGAGAGCATCAACTCGCCGATCTTGCCGGCGCCGATCACCGCCACGGTGTGCCTAGCCGCCATCCCGGCTCTCCTCCCGCCCCGCCCGTACCTCCGGTCCGTCCGTCGGTCCAGGGCGAATCGTCGTCTGATGATCCTCGCGAACAGCAACGCCCTGGATCGACGGGACGTCGACGCGGGGCGGGACGGGGCGGGGGGGGGGGGGGGGGGGGGGGGGGGGGCGGCAGCAGGCCGCGCCGCCGGTCCCAGCGATCAGCTGCCGAAGAAGACCTCGGCCTCGGCGTACCGCTCCAGCGGCACGGTCTTCAGCTCGGCCGTGGCCTCGGCCAGCGGCACCCGGACGATGTCGGTGCTCTGCATCGCGACCATCTTGCCCCAGTCGCCCTCGTGCACGGCGTCGATCGCCTGCAGGCCGAGCCGGGTGGCGAGCACCCGGTCGAAGGCGGTCGGGGTGCCGCCGCGCTGGATGTGGCCGAGCACGACCGTGCGGGCCTCCTTGCCGGTCTTGGCCTCCAGCTGCTCGGCGAGCCACTGGCCGATGCCGCCGAGGCGGACGTGGCCGAACGAGTCGAGCTCCTGGTTGTGCAGGATCATCTGCCCGTCGAGCGGCTGGGCGCCCTCGGCGACCACCACGATCGGGGCGTACTGGTGCTGGAAGCGCTTCTCGACGTAGCCGGCGACCTGGTCGACGTCGAACTGCCGCTCCGGCAGCAGGATCACGTTGGCGCCACCGGCGAGGCCGGCGTGCAGGGCGATCCAGCCGGCGTGCCGGCCCATGACCTCGACCACCAGGGTGCGGTGGTGGCTCTCGGCGGTGGTGTGCAGCCGGTCGATGGCCTCCATCGCGATGTTGACCGCGGTGTCGAAGCCGAAGGTGTAGTCGGTGGCGCCGAGGTCGTTGTCGATGGTCTTCGGCACGCCGATCACGTTGACGCCCAGCTCGTGCAGCTTGGTGGCCACGCCGAGGGTGTCCTCGCCGCCGATCGCGATCAGGGCGTCGACGCCCTGGGCGGCGAGGTTCTCCTTGATGCGCTCGACGCCGTTCTCGATCTTGAACGGGTTGGTCCGGGACGAGCCGAGGATGGTGCCGCCGCGCGGCAGGATGCCGCGGACCTCCGCGATGCCCAGCGGCCTGGACAGGCCCTCCAGCGGGCCCTTCCACCCGTCCTGGAAGCCCACGAACTCGTGACCGTAGGTGGCGACGCCCTTGCGGACCACCGCCCGAATGACCGCGTTGAGACCTGGGCAGTCGCCGCCGCCGGTGAGCACGCCGATACGCATGATCTGCTCATCCTCCTGGAGGATCAGGGTGAAGCCCGGATAAGCCCCAGGATATGTGTCAGATCAGACCATCGGCGCCGTTGCCGGCCCGGGGCGGGCCGTCACTGCGCACTGTAGTCGGCGCGGGGGTCCGCCGACACCGCACCCCGGCCCGTCCCATCCGCCGAACCGGCTACCGGTCAGTAGCTGACCTCGCGGTTCTCGCCCACCCTCGGCGGCCTGCCGGTGACCGCCGCCCTGGCGAACCCGAGCAGGTTGACCACCGCGCCGCCCGGTGAGTCCCAGTACTCGGCGGAGCCGGCGTGCACCTTGATCAGGGTCAGGCCGGGGGTGTCCACGCCGTCCGGGAACCAGGTCTTCAGGATCGGGGTCCACAGCCGCTCGGCCCGGGCCCGGTCGTAGCCCTCCTGCGCGGTGCCGGAGAGCGACACCCAGCAGTGGTGCTTCTGGTCGGAGAAGGCGACGTTCACCTCCGGGTTGACCCGGATCTGGCGCACCTTGGCGGAGTTGGCGTAGGCGAAGAACCACAGGTCGCCGTCGAACTCGGCCTCCTGCAGCCCCATCGGCCGGCTCACCAGCCGGCCGTCCACTCCGGTGGTGGTCAGCATGCAGATCCGGGCGCGGCGGATCAGCTCGGTCACCCGGCGGCGGGCGTCGGCGACATCGGTCGGGTCACTGGACATCGGACTCTCCCTCACATCGGCTGGTCGAACCGGTGCCCAGGACAGAACGGGTCAAACCCGCGGCAGCCTCACCGGCGCGTCATCGCCCGCCAGCGCGCCAGGTTGTGCCGGGCGTCGACCAGGGCGTCGTGCCGGTCGGCGTCGGCGTCGGGCAGCTTCGGCCGGCCCCGGTCGTCCCAGAGCTGACGCAGCTCCTTGGTGAACCGGGGGATCTCCCGGGGCAGCGCGGGCATCGCTCCCCAGAGCTGGGCCAGCACCACGTGGTCGTAGGCGGCGTACCAGGCCCAGAGTTCGAGCTGCTCGCCCGGGCGGTCGCGGATCGGTTCCAGCAGGAAGTCGTACAGGTCGTCGCGGATGCGCTCGCGGGACCGCCAGGCGCGATCGGCCGGGGACGGCAGCTTGTCGAGCACGTTGCGCCGTACCCAGGGCACGGCGCGGGAGTCGTCGAACTGGGTGGAGACCGCGTAGAACTCGCGGCCGTACTCGTCGACGACACCGATCGACACGAGGTCGACGATCTGGCCGTCCTCGATGAATTCGCAGTCGTAGAAATAGCGGTAGACCATCGCCTCAATCCTCGCCTACGGCCGGCGGCGCCCGCCGCCCGGGTGGCGTCGCCGGCCGTTACCGCTGCTCTGCCGGCGGACGAAACCGCACCTCAGCAGGGTGGCCGATGCCCACCGGCGGCGTCACGCAGACGATTTGAGGGGTGTACAGCAAGCGACTGGACCGTCATGATCTGATGTGTACCGCTACCGGACGCCGAACCCGGTGTCAGTTCACCTCTTCAGGGGCCGTCAGGTTCACCCGGTGAGCGAGTTGTGGTCCTTGACCGGGGAGGGGTTGGGCCGTGGAGATGCGCCTGCCGGAGCCGGGTGACGCCCTCACAGGCGTGGAGATGTTCGCCGGGCTGGAGCCGGAGGTGCGGCAACGGGTCATCGCCGCGGCGGTGCCGCGCACGTACCGCAAGGGCCAACTGCTCTTCGTGGAGAACGACCCGGGTGAGTCGCTGATCGTGCTGCGCCGGGGGGCGGTGGCGGTCTTCCGCACCGCGCCGACCGGCGAGCGGGCGGTGCTGTCGGTGATCAGACCGCCGGACGTGCTCGGCGAGGTCTCGCTGCTGGACGCCTCCACCCGCTCGGCCTCCGCCGAGGCGATCGAGGACTGCGCCGCGCTGGCTCTGTCCCGGCCCGCCTTCATGGAGCTGGTGCACTCCAACCCGCGCATCCTGGACGCGGTGATGCGCTCGCTGGGTGCCCTGATCCGCCGGCTGACCGAGCAGAACGCCGACCACGTCTTCCTCGACCTGCCGGGGCGGGTGGCCAAGACCCTGGTCCGGCTGGCCGGCGAGAGCCAGGCTCCGATGATCACCATCGAGCTCAACCAGAGTCAGCTGGCCGAGATGGCCGGCGGTTCGCGGCAGAGCGTCAACCAGGCGATCGGTTCCTTCGCCAGCCGGGGCTGGCTGCGTACCGAGGGTCGCCGGATCGTGGTCACCGACGTGTCGGCGCTGCGCCGCCGGGCGGGGATGAACGACCGCTGACCGCACGACGCGGCCGGGCGCTGCTGCGCCGGCCGCGTCGTCGCCTCACCGCCTCCGGCTCACGGGGTGGTGCTGGTCGGCCCCGCCCAGTTGGTGCCGGTCGGCCCGGCCCAGTCGGTGCCCTCCTTGCCGTCACCGGACTGCTCGCTGACGATGCCCTCGGCCTGCAGCACGGCCAGCGTGGCCGCGTCGACGTCGACCGACTCCCCCGCGGAGTGGGCGACGCCGTCACCGTCGGTCCAGGCGCTCTCGAGCTTGACGTACACCATGATCTCTCCCCTTGATCATTGATGGATTTTCGGCCGCCTGAATGTAGCTCTCCCAACCGGCCGGACGAGTGTCCACAAGCCAACAGCCCGGTACCTGACAGCGGCGGCAACCGCGATACTCGCGGTGGACGCCGGACGACGACGACCGGCAGCACACCCATCCAGTGGAGGGCGTCATCTCCGCGCAGTGTGACCGATGTGGACGTACCGCCGCCGACGGCGACCGCTTCTGCGGTGGCTGTGGGACGGAACTGGGCGCGCTCTGCCCGCACTGCCTGCGGCCGCTCGCCGCCGACGCGGTCTTCTGCACCTCCTGCGGAGCACCCCGCGCCGGATCGGGGCGGCCCGTCGCCACGCCCCAGGAGGACCGGCGCCGGGTCAGCGTGCTCTTCGTCGACCTGATCGACTTCACCCCGTACGTCGAACGCGCCGACCCCGAGCAGGTCCGCGGCATGCAGACCGGCTTCTTCTCCGCCGCCAAGCGGGTCGTCGGGCAGTACGGCGGCGTGGTCGAGAAGTACATCGGCGACGCGGTGATGGCGCTGTTCGGCGCCCCGGTCGCCACCGAGACCGACGCGCTGCGCTGCGTCCGGGCCGGGCTGGAGCTGCAACGGGTGCTCACCCGCTTCGCCCCCACCGGCGCCGACGAGCTGCGGTTCCGGGTGGGCGTGGCGACCGGCGAGGCGCTGGTCGACGTGGCCGCCGCCCGCGACGGCGGGCAGGCCATCGTGGCCGGCGACGTGGTCAACACCGCCTCCCGGATGCAGTCGGTCTCGCCGCCCGGCGGGGTGCTGGTCTGCGGCACCACCCACGCGCTGACCAAGGACGCCATCCGCTACGCCGAGCAGCCGCCGGTGACCCTGCGCGGCCGTTCCTCGCCCACCGAGGTCTGGCTGGCCCTGTCCCCGGTACGCCGGCAGCCGACCGACCGGGAGCCGGACACCACCCCGCTGATCGACCGCGAACACGAGCTGGGGCTGCTGGTCAACGCCCTGCACCGGTCGTTGCGGGACCGCCGCCCCCAGGTGGTGACGCTCTTCGGCCGGGCCGGCATCGGCAAGAGCCGGCTGATCCGCGAGCTGTACCAGCACGCCGGCCGGCTGGTCGACGAGCCGCTGAGCTGGCGTACCGGGCGCTGCCCGCCGTTCGGCGAAAACGTCACGTTCGCCGCGCTGGCCGACATCGTCAAGACCGAGGCCGGCATCCTGGACACCGACCCGGCGCCCACCGCGGCGCGCCGGCTGGCAGCGGCGGTGGCCGAGCTGGTCGGCCCCGGCGAGCGGGAGCGCCTGGTCGACGCGCTGCGCCCGCTGGTCGGGCTCCCCGGCGTCGCGCTGCCCGCCGAGGAGACCGAGTCGGCCTGGCGCCGGTTCCTGCTGGCGCTGGCCGCCCGCCGCCCCACCGTGCTGGTCTTCGAGGACCTGCACTGGGCCGACGACGCGATGCTGCGCTTCGTCGAGCTGCTCGGCGCCGCCGCCCGGGAGGTGCCGCTGCTGCTGCTCTGCACCGCCCGCCCCGAGCTGGTGGACCGCGACCCGCACTGGGCGGGCACCATCACCGGCTCGGTGACGATCACCCTGCCGCCGCTGCGGGACACCGGCATCGCCACCCTCTACGCGCACATGTTCGGCCAGGCCGCGTTCTCCGCCGACATGCTCAGCCCGCTGATCGAGGTGGCCGGCGGCAACCCGCTCTACGCCCACGAGTACGTGCGGATGCTGATCGAGCAGGGCGCGCTGCGCCAGTCCGGGCGCGGCTGGTCGCTGGAGAAGCACCTCGACCTGCCGATGCCGGAGAGCGTGCACGCGGTCATCGCCAACCGGGTGGACCTGCTCGACGCCAAGGACCGCGCGGTGCTGCTGGCCGCCTCGGTGGTCGGCGTGCAGTTCTGGCCGGGCGCGGTGGCCGCCGCGCTGGGCCAGCCGGTCGAGTCGGTGGAGCGGTCGCTGCGCCGGCTTGAGCAGCGCGACTTCGTGCACGAGCAGGCCGCGTCCACGATGGCCGGGCAACCGGAGTTCCGGTTCCGGCACGTGCTGGTGCGGGACGTCTGCTACCAGCGGTTGCCGCGTACCGAGCGGGTCGCCCGGCACGAGCGGACGGCGGGCTGGCTGGACGCGCTGTCGCAGAGCCGCGACACCGACCTGGCCGAGGTGCTGGCGCACCACCGCTGGGCGGCCCACGAGATCGCCCGGACGCTGGGCATGCCGATCGAGCGGTACGCCGGGCCCGCCCGGGCGGCGCTGCACCGGGCGGCCCGCCGCGCGTACGCCCTGCACGGGCTGGATGCCGCGGCCAGCCACGCGGGCCGGGCGCTCGGCCTGGCCGACGACAGCGACCCGGTCGACCGGCTGCAGCTGGAGCTGCTGAGCACCGAGATCTCGTTCTACCGAGACGGCAACGCGTTCCTCTCCGGCGGGGGCCCGGAGCAGCTGCACGCGCTGGCCGACCGGCTGCTCGCGCACGGCGACGACGCCTGCGCCGCGCGGGCCTGGACGCTGCTGGGCCAGGCGGCCTGGCTGCGCGCCGACCGCAGCGCCGCGGTGGCCTGCCTGGACCGGGCGGTCGCGCTCTTCGCGCCGTTACCGGACAGCGCGCAGAAGGCGGACGCGCACGCCGAGCTGGGCCGGCTGCACATGCTCAACTACGAGCGGGACGCGGCGGTGGCCGCGGCCGAGACGGCCGCCGGGATCGGCGAGCGGCTGGGGCTGGCGGAGACCCGCACCAACGCCCGGATCACCGCGGCCACCGCCCGCTACCAGGCCGGTGACCGGGCCGGCCTGGACGAGCTGCACGCGCTGGTCGAGGCGAGCCGGGCCCAGCAGCTGCTGGCCCTGCCCCGGGCGTTGCAGAACCTCGCCTACGCGCTGCGCGAGGAGGGCGACTGGCTGCGCTCCGACGCGCTGCTGTCGACCGCGCCGGCCGCCCGGGGCAGCGGGCAGACGCTGGCCACCAGCTACTCCGGCGAGGCGATGCGGGCGTACTTCGACGGGGACTTCGGCCGGCTGCTGGCCGCCGCCGACGCGTTCGTCGACACCCCCACCGGCGGCTGGGACATGCAGGTGCGCGGGCTGCGCTCGTGCCTGCTGGTGCTGCGGGGCCAGGCGGTGCCGCCGGCGCCGCGCCCGCTGCCGGCCGCCGACACGTCGGCCACCCTGGCCGCCGAGCGGCACCGCGACGACGTGGCGGCGGCGCTGGAGACGGCCCGCCGCAGCGGCTTCCACCGGCCGTACTGGACGATGCTGGGGATGGCCGCGCTCTGCCGGGCGTTGCAGGGCCGGCTCGACGAGGCGGCCACGCTGGTGGACGAGCTGGCCGACGCGTGGACGGCCGTGCCGGCGCTGGCCAGCGGCGAGTGGATCGCCGCGGCGGCGTACGCGGCGACGCTCGCCGGCCGGGACGCGGCCGTGCGGGTCCGGACGATGCTGGACCAGGTCGGTCACCGCACCCCGTGGTCGGAGGCGGCGCTGCGCACGGTGACCGGGGCGCTGGCCGGGGCGGACGGCGACCACCGCCGCGCCGGCGAGCTGCACCTGGCCGGGGCGGAGATCTACGCGCGCATCCCGGACGTCACCGACCGGGTGCTGGCCCTGGCGCTGGCCGCGGCGGAGCTGAGGCTGGCCGACGACCCGGCGGCCCGGGCGCCGCTGGCCGAGGTGCGCACCTTCGCCCTGCGCAACGACGCCCCGGGCCTGCTCGACCTGGCCCGCGGCCCGGTCCCACAGACCGGCCCCGCCCTAGCCTCCTGACCCCGCCCCGGCCCGCCCCAAGATCCGCCCACTTCCGGAGAAAGAGTGGCTATTCCTCGTGGAATAGCCACTCTTTCCGTGAAACTGCAGACTCACGCTCGGGCGCGTGGCGGGGGGCGGAGCGGTGGGGTCAGGCGGCGATGGGTTCGCGGGCGACGGGTTCGGCGGGGGGCTGGTTCTTCAGCTTCGCGGCGTACATGTCGACGTACTCGCGGCCGGAGAGCTCCATCAGCTCGTACATGATCTCGTCGGTCACCGCGCGCTCGACGAAGCGGTCGCCGGCCAGCCCGGCGTAGCGGGAGAAGTCCAGCGGCGGGCCGAACCGGATCCGCACCCGGGCGATCTTGGGGATGAGCTTGCCCGGCGGCTGGATCTCGTCGAGGTTGAGCATCGCCACCGGGACCACCGGGGCGCCGCTCTCCAGGGCGAGCCGGGCCACCCCGGTCTTGCCCCGGTAGAGCCGCCCGTCCGGGGAGCGGGTCCCCTCCGGGTAGATCCCCGCGACGCCACCGGCCCGCAGCACGGTGAGCTGCGTGTCCAGGGCCGCCTGGGCGGCACGTCCGCCGGAGCGGTCGACCGGGATGCAGCCGGTGCCGGCGAAGAACGCCTTGGTGAGCCAGCCTTTGATGCCCTTACCGGTGAAGTATTCCGCCTTGGCCACGAAAGTGACTTTTCGCGGCACGATCAGCGGGGTGAAGATCGAATCCGAGAAGGAGAGGTGGTTGCTGGCGAGGATCACCGGACCGCTCTCCGGCACGTGGTGCAGCCCCTCCACCCGGGGACGGAAGATCAGCCTGAGCAGCGGGCCGAGGATGATGTACTTCATCAGCCAGTACAGCAACGGTGTCCTTCCGGAAGCAGGGGTGGGCGACACCACCGTGGAGCGGGGGTCGGCGGGGCGCCGGGCGAACCCGGCGAACCGGCCGTCAGGTCCGTCGACGGGCGGGATCGTCGCCCATGAGCCTACGAACCGGGAGCGGCACGCCACAACGCACTCCCGGAACCGGGTCCGGACGTGTCACGATTCAGGGCACGGCGTACGGGGCGCCGACGCAACCGCACCGTGAGGTGCGCCGAGGAGGATGTCCGGTGTCAGCGGGTGGGGCCCGCCGGGGACGGCGGGACAACGGGCTCGACGCGAGCGAGTACGCCGTCGCGGGCGACGTCGATCCGCGCGTCGGCGAGCACCTGCTCGACGTGCTCGCCGCGGGCGGGATCGCCGCCTACCTGCAGCCGTCGGCCGACCTCAACCCGGTCACCCGCACCACCACCGTCCCGGCCCGCCCGGTCGACCGGCTCTACGTGGACCGCTCGCACCTGAGGACCGCCCGGGACTACCTCACCCAGCTCGCCGAGGAGTCGACGCCGGAGCCGCCGCGCGCCGAGCCGGACGTCGACGCCGAGTGGGACCGGATCGTGGCCGGGTTCCACACCGCCCCGGCCGCGGGCAGCCACCCCTGGCCCGCCGCCGAGGACGTCGACGACGACCCGGCCGGCCACACCGGCGCACCGGCCACCCGCACCGACGAGGCCACCGGCCCGACCGCCACCGACGTGCGGCGACTGCCGTACGCGGCGGACATCTCCGGGGTTTCCGTGGAGCGGGCGCGGCCGGAGGAGCCGTCGCTGCTGGACGGCCTGGACACCTTCGGCGCCGACCTGCCGGGCGACCCGGACGAGGGTTACGTCCCGCCTCCGCCGCCGCCGCTGCCCCGGGTGTCGAAGTACGCGGTGGTCGGCGTGCTGGCGATCGTGCTCGGCTTCCTGCTCTTCCTCAACCCGGCGCTGCTGCCGGCGGACGCCTCGGTGGTGACCCTGCTCGGCTTCACCGGCATCCTGGCCGGCTTCGTCACGCTGATCTGGCGGCTGCGCCCCGGCGACGAGGACGACCAGGACCCCGACGACGGCGCGGTCGTCTGACGTCGTCCGGCCGATCGGGCACGCTCCGCCCGCATCCCGGGACGGGCACGGCCCCGCCTCCGACGTAACAGTGGTGTAACTTACGGTCAGTAGGAATACCGCTGTCCGTCACTTCCCCCTCCGGCTGCCCGGTTGTTCCTCCCTCGCGGTGGTCGGCCCGCTGCGGATCGGAATGCCCGAGATGCGACCCAAGTCCAGTTCCCTCGTGGTGGTGGCCAACCGGCTGCCCATCGACGACAGCATGGCGCCCGACGGTGCCTGCGAGTGGCGCCGCAGCCCGGGTGGGCTGGTCAGCGCGCTGCACCCCCTGCTCCGGCACACCCCGGCCACGTGGGTCGGCTGGGCCGGCGGCACCGGCCCCGCCCCCCGGCTGCCCGACGTCGACGGCGTCCGGATGCACTCCGTCGCGCTCACCACCGAGGACCTGCGCGACCACTACGAGGGCTTCGCCAACGCCACGCTCTGGCCGCTCTACCACGACGCCGTCGAGCAGCCGGTGTACCACCGTCGCTGGTGGGAGGCGTACCAGCGGGTCAACCAGCGGTTCGCCGAGGCGGCCGCGGCGGTGGCCGAGCCGGGCGGCCTGGTCTGGGTGCAGGACTACCACCTGCAACTGGTCCCCGGCCTGCTCCGGGCGCTCCGGCCGGACCTGCGGATCGGCTTCTTCCTGCACGTGCCGTTCCCGCCGCCGGAGCTGTTCATGCAGCTGCCCCGGCGGGCCGAACTGCTGCGCGGCATGCTCGGCGCCGACCTGATCGGCTTCCAGCGCGCCCAGGCCGCGCACAACTTCGCCCAACTGGTGGCCAAGGTGCTCGGCCTGCCCGCCACCGACCGACGCATCGGCGTCGACGACCGGGTGGTCCGGGTCGGGGCGTACCCGGTCTCGATCGACACGGCCGAGATGGCCGCGCTCGCCGCGCGGCCCGACGTGACCGCCCGGGCCCGCCGGCTGCGCCGCGACCTCGGCGACCCGCAGCAGGTGATCCTCAGCCTCGACCGGATGGACTACACCAAGGGCATCGAGCAGCGGCTCAAGGCCTACAGCGAGCTGCTGGCCAGCGGTGACGTGAAGGTCCGGGACACCGTGCTGGTCCAGGTCGCCATGCCGAGCCGGGAACGCGTCGGCCAGTACCAGATCCTGCGGGAACGGATCGAACGTGAGGTGGGCCGGATCAACGGCGAGTTCGGCCGGGTCGGCGAGCCGGCCATCCACTACCTCACCCAGCCCTTCGACCG
Source organism: Micromonospora sp. URMC 105 (assembly GCF_051386295.1). Lineage (NCBI taxonomy): Bacteria > Bacillati > Actinomycetota > Actinomycetes > Micromonosporales > Micromonosporaceae > Micromonospora > Micromonospora sp. URMC 105. Next base: position 24,870 of record NZ_JBPQTL010000036.1, read on the forward strand.
CGCCGAACTGGCCGCCCTCTACCGGGTCGCCGACGTGATGGCCGTGACCCCGCTGCGCGACGGGATGAACCTGGTCGCCAAGGAGTACGTCGCCGCCCGGGTCGACGACACGGGCGCGCTGCTGCTCAGCGAGTTCGCCGGCGCGGCGGCCGAGCTGGAGCAGGCGTACCTGGTCAACCCGCACGACCTGGAGGGCCTCAAGCAGATGCTGCTCAAGGCGCTGCGGGCCGGCCCGGAGGACATCGGCGACCGGATGCGGGCGATGCGGGCGCACCTGCACCGCCACGACATCCGCGCCTGGGCCCGCTCCTACCTCAGCGCCCTGGACCAGACCGGCTCGCTGGTCACCCGGCTGGGCAGCACCGGCTGAGCCGGCCGGTCACACCCGCTGCGGGTCCTTGACCAGCCAGTCGAGGATCGCGTCCAGCGGCTCGCGCCACCGGGCGTCGAGCATCATGTCGTGTCCCATGCCGGGGAAGAGCAGCGGTGCCGAGCCGTACCGGCGCGCCGCCCGGGTCAGCGCGGCCGGCGGGACCACCCGGTCGTCCGGGCTGCCCAGCACCAGCACCGGCGGCCGGCCCACCGCCGGCTCCGCCTCCCGCCCGGCCAGCAGCTGCCACTGCGCGCGCCGCCCGGCCCGGCCGAGCCGCGCCACGTGCCGCCGGGCGTCGGCCTCGGGCAGCTCCCCGCTGAACAACTGCCGGCGGTGCAGCCGCAGGCCGCCGCCGAACAGCGCGGGCAGCGTGCCCACCGGGTTGCGGCGCAGCGCCACCCCGGCCGTCGACCAGCCGCCCAGCACCGGCGCGACCAGCACCGCGGCCCGCGCCGGGTAGCGGGCCAGCGCGTGGGTCACCACGAGCGCCCCGGCGCCGTGCCCCACCAGCACCGCCTGGCGTGGCAGGCCCGCCGCCACCTGGACCACGTCATGGGTGTACGCCCGCAGCGTCGCCTCCGGCGCCGGCTCGCTGCCGCCGTGCCCGCGCAGGCTCAGCGCGTACGCGGCGAAGCCGCGCGACGCGGCGTGCTCCAGCCAGTGCTCGGCGAACGCCCAGGCCCCGTGCCCGAAGCCGGGGACGAAGAGCAGCGGCGGCCGCCCCTCCTCCAGCTCCGGGGCGGCGCTCAGCACCTCCCGGCGGGCCGGCCGGACCGGGCGGGCCCACTCCCGGCCCCGCATGATCCGCAGCCGCTCGTTCCTCGCGCTCACCGGGCCTGCCTTTCTTCGCGACTGCGGGCTCGCAGGCCCGGCTCACTCCTCGCGCTCACCGGGCCTGCCTCTCGTTCGCGACTGCGGGACTCCGCTGCGCTGCGTTCCTCGCGCTCACCGGGAACCCTCCAGCTCGTACAGGGCGCGCTGCACCGCCCGCAGGTAGTCGGCGTGGCCCACCTCGAACCAGTGCCGGCTGCTGTCCTTGACCTTGCCGGAGTACCGCTCCCCGGCGCCGGCCTCCACCCGGGACGCGAACGCGGCGGCCCGCTCCGGGCGGCCCAGCCGGGCCTGGAGCAGCCGGGCGAAGAGCACGGTCTGCCAGTGCGACAGGGTGAAGATGCCGGAGTCCGGCTGCACCAGGCCGGCCACCGCGAGGGTCGGATGCCCGGGGACGAAGGCGTTGAGCCAGAGCCGAGGGCGGCCCGAGGCGTCGTCGTCGCCGAGCACCTTCGGGTCGAGGAACTCGAAGCGGGGCAGGTAGCCGGTGGCGAAGACGACCAGCTCCGGGTCGATCTCCCGCCCGTCGGTGAGGGTCACCCCACCGGCGTGGAAGCGGGCCAGCTCCGGCACCGGGGTGATCTCGCCGTGGCCGACGTAGTAGACCAGCTGGCTGTTGGCGATCGGGTGGGTCTCGTAGACCCGGTGGTCCGGCTTCGGCAGGCCGAAGCGGGTCAGGTCGCCGACGGTCAGCCGCAGCGTCCAGTGGTAGAGCCACTGCCGGACCCGCAGCGGCACCCGCAGCGCGAGCAGCGCGTCGTTGACCTGGTCGGCCGGGCGGCCCAGGACGTACTTCGGGGCGTACCAGTAGCCGCGGCGGGTGGAGTGCCAGCAGCGGGACGCCTGCTGGGCGGCCTCGACCGCGATGTCGCAGCCGGTGTTGCCGGCCCCGACCACCAGCACCCGCTTGCCGCGCAGCTGCGCCGGGTCCTTGTAGGACGAGGCGTGCATGACCTCGCCGCGGAACTCCTCCAGCCCCTCGTACCGGGGCAGCTTCGGCGACCAGTTGTGGCCGTTGGCGACCACCACGGCGGCGTAGCGGGAGGTGCGTTCCGGGCCGTACCCGCCGGTGCTGCGGGTGGTGACGTCCCAGCGGTCGCCGGCCACCGGCTCGACCCGGACGACCTCGGTGCCGAACCAGACGTGCTGGCGCAGGTCGAAGTGGTCGGCGTAGCGCTCGAAGTAGGACAGCAGCTGGCTGTGGTGCGGGTAGTCCGGCCAGGAGTCCGGCATCGGGAAGTCGGGGAACTGGGTGAACGGCCGCGACGAGATCAGGTGGGTGCTGGCGTACACCGGGCTGCGGTCGTGCCGCCAGTTCCATGCGCCGCCGACGCCGGTCTCGCGCTCGTAGCAGTCGACGCCGAAGCCGTGCTCTTTCAGGTTCTTCACGGCCGTCAGGCCGCTGGCGCCGGCGCCGATGACGCAGACCGTGTCGCCCCGGTCGGAGACCGGGCGGCCGTCCCGGCTCAGGGCGAGCGTGGTCTCCGGCTCGGGCCGGCCGTGCTCGGTGGAGGGGGGCACCGGGGTATCTCCTTATGTGCGGCACGAACGCCGGTTCGACGGGCATCCTCCCCGTACCCGGAGCCGGTTGTCCAGCCCGGCACTCCGGGCGCGGGACCGGCCCGGGTCACCGCGGGGGCGGGGCCTGGGCCGACCTGCGGACGGGCCTCAGCCGGCGGTCGGCAGGAGCAGGTCGGCCAGGACCGGGAAGTGGTCGCTGGCGCGGCGGGTGAGCGGGGTGTCGACCACGTCGTACCCGAGCACCGTCACCCGCGGGTCGACGAAGAGCGCGTCGATGCGCCGCCGGGGATTCGCGCAGGAGTAGGTGTGCCGGTCGGCGGCGTCGGCGGCGACCGCCGCGTCGGTCAGTCCCATGCCGACGGTGCGCCAGGCCTCGCCGTCCGGGCCCTCGTTGAGGTCCGCGCCGAGCACCACCGGCAGGTCGGTACCGGCCAGCTCCCGCTTGAGCAGGGCGGCCTGGCCGGGACGCTCGGCCGGATCGGTGGACAGGTGCGAGCCGGCCAGCAGGAACCGGGCCCCACCGACACCGCACTCGGCGTACGCCGCGCCGCGCAGGTGCCGGCCGGGGGTGAGCGGGAACCGCTGGCAGCGGGTGGCGAGCACCCGCACCCGGAGGCTGGTCAGCAGCAGGTTGCCCAGCGACGGCAGGCCGCCGGCGGCGACCACCAGGCCGAAGGACTCGGCGAGGCCGGCGCAGCGCTGCCGCCAGCGGAACCGGCGGGGAGCCTCCTGCACGATCACCACGTCTGGGGCGGCCTCGCGGACCACCGCCGCCAGCGCGGCCGTGTCGTCACGCTGGCTGTGGATGTTGTACGACACCACCCGCAGCCGCACTCCGCCGCCGGGGGCCGGCGGCGCGCTCACAGCCGGCGGGCGAGGTCGGCGGCGCCGATGACGCCGGCGGTGTTGCCCAGCTCGGCGGGGCGCACCTCGGCCACCGGGAGCCGGCTGCGCTGGGCCAGGGCGTCGGTGAACGAGCGCCGGGTCGGGCCGAGCAGCAGGTCGCCGGCCTCGACGACGCCGCCACCGACCACCAGCACCTGCGGGTCGAGGATCTGGGCCATGTCGGCGAGGCTGGTGCCGAGCCAGCGGCCGACCTGGGCGAACGCCTCGGCCGAGACCGGGTCGCCGTCCTTCGCGGCGGCGGTGACCATCGGGCCGGTGACCGCCTCGGCGTCGCCGCCGGCCAGCTCCAGCAGGGCGGTGGCGCGCTGCGGCTCCTGCCGGGCGGCGGCCCGGGCGAAGCGGACCAGGGCGCTGCCGCTGGCGTACTGCTCGATGCAGCCGAGCCGGCCGCAGCCGCACTGGTGGCCGTCCGGGACGGTGAGCATGTGGCCCAGCTCGGCCGCGATGCCGTTGGCGCCGCGCAGCAGCTCACCGCCGAGCACGATGCCGCCGCCGACGCCGGTGCCGATGGTGAACATGACCATCGAGTCGTCGGCGTCCCGGGCCGCGCCGTAGCGGAACTCGGCCCAGGCGGCCACGTTGCCGTCGTTCTCCACGATCACCGGCAGGCCGGTCGCGGTGCTGACGTACTCGCGCAGCGGCTCGTCCCGCCAGGCCAGGTTGGGGGCGAAGAGCACGGTGGAGCGGGAGGCGTCGATCCAGCCGGCCGCGCCGATGCCGACCGCGCCGATCTCGTGCCCGGTGGCCAGTTCGGTGACCAGCTCGGTGATGACGTCCCGGGTCTTGCCGACGTCGTCCGCGGGGGTGTCCCGTCGGGCCTGCACGAGAACCGTGCCGGTGTCGTCCACGACACCGCCGGCCACCTTCGTGCCACCGACGTCGACTCCGATGGTCAGCGTCACCGCTGCCACTCCCCTCTGCTGTGCTGCCCGACATCGGCCGGACCGGCCGTGCGCTGTCGGATGTCCGGTGTTCAGGCCCCGTCGCCTGGTGCGTCCCCGCCCGCATCGGCCGGCACGCGCGAGGCGGGCACCACCGGGTGGTCGGCCGTCGGCCGGACCTGGGCCGGTGCGACCGGCCCGGCGTCGTCGCCGGGCGGGGCGGCGGCGGCCGGCACGACCGCGTCCTCCGCCCGCGTGGCGGCGGACCAGACGTCCCGCTCCGGCGCCGACGGAGAATCATGCCCGGTACGGGTCGCCTCGCGCCACACGTGGTCGGCGTCGGCGTCCGGCCGGGCGGCGGGCCCGGGTGCGCCGGCCGGTCCGGCCGGTCCGGCCGTCCGGTCCGGGGCTTCCCCGCCCTCGGCCGGCGCGAACGCGCGCATCAGGCTGGCGATCCCGGCGGCCAGGTCACCGGCGCCGGTGGCGAGGCGTTCGGCGAATTCCGGACTCGGATCGCGCAACGCCGCGATACCGCGACAGACCGGGCAGACGCAGCATTCGGGGGATCCGGTGGCGAATCCTCCGGCCCCCCGGCCGTCGCCGCCGGGGCGGGCAGCGCCGCCACTGTGACCGAGGACACCGGAGAGAATCCCACCGAGCGGACCCCACGGTCCGCCGCCGGGCCCGGCGTCGGCCAGCCGCGCGGTGGCGAGCAGGGTGGCGACCAGCCGCTCGGCCTCTTCCCGGGCGGAACCCGGTTGCGTACCCGCCATGGTCGGCTCCTCTACCGTGCCGCCGGCTGCGACGTCACTGTGCCGCACCGGATGCTTCTACCCGGCGCTTGAGCTGCTTCAACGCCGTATCCATGATCATTTTCTCGGCCTTGCGGCGAAACATGCCGAGCATGCCCACCGACAGCTCGACCTCGAGGGTGTAGGTGACCGTCGACGTCCCGTCGGGGTTGCCGGCGATGTCGTACGACCCGCGCTGGGACCGCTGCATCTTCGACGGCGCGACCAGGTGCCACTCGATCCGGGACAGGTCCTCGGCGTACTCGTACGCCAGCACGTACTCGTCGGCCATCACGCCGGCGTCGATGGTGAAGTGGACCTGGCTGGCGTAGCCGTCCTCGTACTCCTCGACCACCTCGACGCGGCGCACCGCCTCGGTCCACTCGGGGTAGCTCGGGAAGTCGCAGATGACCGCCGCCACCCGGTCCGGTGACGCGCCGATGATGATCGACTGGGTGGAGGAGTCCGCCATGGGGGGAGGCTACCCGGAGCCACCGCGGCGTGTGCCGCTCCACCCCGCCCCCCGCCCGGCGCGGCGGACGCCGGTGGCGGGCGGGGTGGCGTCCCACCAGACGGGCGGGCAACCTCCCTACCTCAGCCACCAGGGCATGCGGGTAGGTTTCGACAAAGCCGATCCGCCACGGCGGCCGGCCCGGCCAGTGCGAGCACGAGGGAGTGCAGGTGCGCGAGTTCTCCGTTCCGCCGATCGTCACCGTCGGCGACGCGGCCAACCTGACCGACCCGGTCTGGGACAACGCCGAGGCCGCGCCGGACGCGGTGCAGTTCGTCCGGCCCGCCACCCCCGGAGGCCCGCCGCAGGTGCAGGTGACCTGCCGGCAGTTCCGCGACGAGGTCGTCGCCGTGGCCCGTGGCCTGGTCGGCGCCGGCATCAACCCGGGTGACCGGGTCGGGCTGATGAGCCGCACCCGCTACGAGTGGACCCTGCTCGACTACGCCATCTGGGCGGCCGGCGCGGTGACCGTGCCGATCTACGAGACCTCCAGCGCCGAGCAGGCCGCCTGGATCCTCGCCGACTCCGGCGCGGTCGCCGTCGTGGTCGAGTCCAACGCGCACGCCACCCTGGTCGCCGGCGTTCACGACCGGCTGCCCGAGCTGCGCCAGGTCTGGCAGATCGAGCTGGGCGGGGTGGACGAGATCGTCGCGGCCGGCGCGTCGGTCGACCCGGCGGAGGTCGAGCGGCGCCGCAAGGCGGTCCACGCCGGCGACGTCGCCACGATCATCTACACCAGCGGCACCACCGGCCGGCCCAAGGGCTGCGTGCTGACCCACCGCAACATGTACGCCGACATCGCCAACGCCGTCCCGGTGCTGCCGAACCTGTTCCGGCCCGGCGCGTCGACCCTGCTCTTCCTGCCACTGGCGCACGCCTTCGCCCGGCTCATCCAGATCGGCGTCGTGCAGGCCCGGGCCACCATGGCGCACTGCGCCGACACCAAGAACCTGGTCGCCGAGCTCCAGGAGTTCAAGCCGACCTTCGTGCTCTCCGTGCCGCGGGTCTTCGAGAAGGTCTACAACGGCGCCCGGCAGAAGGCCGAGGCGGCCGGCAAGGGCAAGATCTTCGACCGGGCCGAGCAGGTGGCGATCGCCTACAGCGAGGCGCTGGAGACCGCCGACGGCCCGAGCCTTGGCCTGCGCGCCCAGCACACGTTCTTCGACCGGCTGGTCTACCGCAAGCTGCGCGCCGCCCTCGGCGGCCGCTGCCGCGACGCCATCTCCGGCGGCGCCCCGCTCGGCGCCCGGCTCGGGCACTTCTTCCGGGGCATCGGGGTGACCATCTGCGAGGGCTACGGCCTGACCGAGACCTCCCCCGCCGCCGCGGCCAACCTGCCCGGCGCCACCCGGATCGGCACGGTCGGCCGTCCGCTGCCCGGCGTCACCATCCGGATCGACGACGACGGCGAGATCCTGATCTCCGGCGATCTGATCTTCCGGGGCTACTGGCGCAACGAGGCGGCCACCGCCGAGGCGATCACCGCCGACGGCTGGTTCCGCACCGGCGACCTGGGCCGGATCGACGACGACGGCTTCGTCAGCATCACCGGCCGCAAGAAGGAGATCATCGTGACGGCCGGCGGCAAGAACGTCGCCCCGGCCGTGCTGGAGGACCAGGTCCGGGCGCACCCGCTGGTCAGCCAGTGCGTGGTGGTCGGCGACCGGCAGCCGTTCATCGCCGCCCTGATCACCGTCGACGAGGAGGCGCTGCCGAAGTGGCTGGCCGCGCAGGGCCTGCCGGAGGACACCCCGGTCGAGCGGCTGCAGGAGCACGCGGCGCTGCGCACCGAGATCCAGGTCGCGGTCGATCTGGCCAACCAGTCGGTCTCCAAGGCCGAGGCGATCAAGGTCTTCCGGCTCCTGCCCCGGGACTTCACCGAGGCCACCGGTGAGCTGACCCCCTCGCTCAAGGTCAAGCGCCAGGTCGTGCACAAGACGTACGCGTCCGAGATCGCCGAGATCTACCGAGGCTGACTACGATCCGTCACGTGCCCGCCTCCACACCTGCCCGGCCCCAGCCGCATCCCCTCGCCGCAGCGGCGCGCGGGGTGATGCTGGCGCTGGTCGCCGCCCTGACCCTGATCGCCACCCGCGATCCCGCCCAGCTCTGGTGGATCGCCCTGCTGGCGGTCGCCGGGCTGCCGGCGGTGCTCGCCCCCGAGCACCGGTTGCTCGGCCCGCTCAGCCGGGTCGCCGAGGCGGTGGTGCTGGGGCTGGCCGCCAGCCAGGTCGCCGTCGAGTCCGCCCTCGGCGGGTCGGTCGGCGGGCTCGGCGCCTCCGCGGTGCTGCCCTACCTGGCCGTGCCGGTGACGGTGACGGCGCTGCGCCGCCGCTTCCGCGAGGGAGCGGCGCTGCTCGGCGTCACCGCGGCCACCCTGCTGATCGCGGGGGCGTTCACCGAGACCGACGGCGGGCGGCAGCTCGGCCAGCCCGGCTACCTGGCGGTCTGCGCGCAGTGGCTGATCCTGGCCGGGCTCGGCCTCTACGCGGCCGGCACGCTGCACCAGGTGATGCGGGTCCGCGGCGAGGGCAAGCCCCAGCCGTACGCGGAGGCGACCCGGCTGCTGACCCAGCTCCGTACGGTGGCGCGGCAGCTGCCCGGCGCCACCCTGGACCCGGGCGGCATCGCCGAGCACCTGCTGGAGGAGCTGCGCACGGTCGCGCCCAACAACCGCGCCGCGGTGCTCTCCGCCAGCGGCGGCGGGCGGCTGGTGGTGCTCGCCCAGGTGGGCGTGGACCGGGTCGACTGGGAGACCACGCTCGACGCCGACTCGGCCATCGCCGACGCCTGGGCCAGCCAGCAGCCGCAGACCGCCGCCCGGTCGCAGGCCCGCTCGCACCGGGGCGGGGAGGTGTCCGCGCTGATCGTGCCGCTGGTCGCCGGCGTGCGTACGGTCGGGTTGGTGGTGCTGGAGGCGGACGCCGCGCAGGCGTACCCGCCGCCGGTGGTGTCCCGGGTGACCGCGCTGACCGGCCCCGCCGCGTTGCGGCTGGAGGCGGCGCTGCTCTTCGACGAGGTGCGCTCGCTGGCCACCAACGAGGAGCGGCAGCGGCTGGCCCGGGAGATCCACGACGGGGTCGCCCAGGAGCTGGTGATGGTCGGCTACGGCATCGACAACGCCCTGGCCACCGTCTACGACGACGCCGAGGAGACCGCCGAGGGGCTGCGCACGCTGCGCGGCGAGGTGACCCGGGTGATCACCGAGCTGCGGCTGAGCCTGTTCGAGCTGCGCAGCGAGGTGGACCGGCACGGCGGCCTGGCCGCCGCGATCGCCGAGTACGCCCGCACCGTCGGCGCCTCCGGCGGCCTGCGGGTGCACCTGTCGCTGGACGAGTCGACCGCCCGGCTCCCCGCGGCCACCGAGGCGGAGTTGCTGCGTATCGCGCAGGAGGCGGTCACCAACGCGCGCAAGCACGCGGGGGCCTCGAATCTCTGGGTCACCTGCGAGGTGGACCCCCCGTACGCGCAGATCGAAGTGTCGGATGACGGTCACGGCATTGGTGACCAGCGCACCGACGGGCACTACGGTCTTGCGATCATGGCCGAGAGGGCGGAACGTATCCGGGGCCGGTTGGAGATCAGGCCGCGGCAGCCCAGCGGCACGACCGTGGCGGTGGTGGTCGGTTCCTCGCCCCGGCGCGATAACGTGCGTGGCAGCGCAGCAGCAGAAGGGGAGTAACCCGAGGATGACCACAAGTCCGACACCGGCAACTCGTACCAAGGTCCTCCTTGTCGACGATCACGACCTGATCCGGAAGGGCCTTCGGCACGCCTTCGAGCGCGACCGGCAGTTCGAGGTCGTCGGCGAGGCCGCCACGGCGGCGGAGGGCGTACGCCAGGCTGGCGCGCTGCAGCCGGACGTCGTGATCATGGATCTGCGCCTTCCGGACGGCAGTGGCCTGGAGGCCACCCGCGCCCTGCGCAAGTCCAGCGCGTCGATGGGGATCGTCGTGCTCACCATGTACGCCGGGGACGACCAGCTCTTCGGTGCGCTGGAGGCCGGGGCGAGCGCCTTCGTGCCGAAGACCGCACCGGCCGACGAGGTGGTGGCCGCCGCCCGGCACGCCGCCTCCTCCCCCAGCGCGTTCACCGCGGCCGACCTGGCCGAGGCGATGAAGCGCCGGCTGGCGCCGTCCGGTCCGCAGCTCTCCCCCCGCGAGGGGCAGGTGCTGCGGCTGCTGGCCGACGGCATGAGCGTGGCCGGCATCGCCAAGCAGCTCTTCGTCAGCGAGTCCACCGCCAAGACCCACATCTCCAAGCTCTACGAGAAGCTGGGTGCGGCCAACCGGGCGCAGGCGCTGATGACGGCGCTGCGGCTGGGTCTGCTCGAGGCCCCGGACGCGCCGAAGTTCTGAGGGCTTCCGCCCGTTGGTCGAGAGGTCCGCGCCCGCCCGCTGCGGCGCGGACCTCTCGCCTGTCCGGGCACCGGCGGCGGCGCCGCGAGCGCCCTGAGTGAGCGCGCCGTCGCGCAACGACGGTGGTCTTTGCACTGCGGCGAAGCGGGGGCAGAATACCCGGGTGGCCCGCGCGGGCGACGATCCTCGCGTTTGCCGTATCAAAGGGGTGGGCATGCAGCGGCCGGACTGGGCACCCGACGACATCGACATCGAGCGCCCCAGCGTCGCCCGGATGTACGACTACTACCTCGGCGGCTCGCACAACTTCGCGGCCGACCGGGCGGCGGCCCGGGCGATGATGGAGGCGGTGCCCGAGGCCCCGCTGATGGCCCAGGCCAACCGGGCGTTCATGCGCCGGGCGGTGCAGTACCTGGTCGACTCCGGCGTACGCCAGTTCCTCGACATCGGCTCGGGCATCCCCACCGTCGGCAACGTGCACGAGATCGCCCAGCGGGCCGCGCCCGACTCCCGGGTGGTCTACGTCGACGTCGACCCGGTCGCCGTGGCCCACAGCCGGGAGATCCTGCAGGGCAGCACCGGCGCCACGATCGTCCAGGAGGACCTGCGCCGGCCCGAGGCGATCCTCAGCCACCCCGAGGTGACCCGGCTGCTCGACTTCTCTCAGCCGGTCGCCGTGCTGATCGTGGCGGTGCTGCACTTCGTCCCGGACTCGGACCGGCCGGAGGAGGTCGTGCGGTACCTGCGCGAGACGCTGGCGCCCGGCAGCTACCTGGTGATGTCGCAGGCCAGCGACGAGGACCGCGGGCACACCGGCGAACGGGCCGAGGCCGAGCGGGTCTACCGCCGCACCGACAACCCGCTGTCGATCCGCAGCCGGGCCGAGCTGACCGCCCTCTTCGACGGGTTCACCCTGCTCGACCCGGGCGTGGTCTGGGTGCCGCAGTGGCGGCCGGAGTCGCCGGAGAGCGCCGAGGACGCCGCGCAGGCGGTCTTCATCGGTGGCGTCGGACGCCTCGGTGGCTGAGACGCCGGACGTGCCGGGCCGCCCGTCGTGCCCCGGCACGTTCGCCCGCGCCTGGGCCAAGGCGGTCTCCGGCACCAGCTACCTGCCGATGACCCAGGCGCAGCTGGAGCTGCTGCTGCAACAGCTCACCGAGCGGCTGGCCGGGGCCCTGCGGGCCGAACCGTTCGACCCGCGGGTCGGGCACCAGGTGGGCGCGGAGCTGGTCGCCGCGCACATCGCCTCGGCCGAGGGGCTCGGCCGCACGGTGGAGGTCATCCAGCTGCGCCTGATCCGCGACCTGGGGCTGGTCGCCGACGACGTCGAGGACCGGATGGCCCGGCTGCTGGCCACCGTCGCCACCGGCTACGCCCGGGCGCTGCGCGACCGGACGCTCGACGAGCAGGAGTCGATCCGGCGGGCCGCGATGGTGGCCCGGGCCCAGGCCGAGCGGGCGCTGCGCGACAGCGAGGCCCGGTTCCGCCACCAGGCCACCCACGACCCGCTGACCGGCCTGCCCAACCGCGTCCTGTTCACCGAGCGGCTCACCGCGGCCATCGGCGCGCCGGGCCGGGGCGCCGACCGGGTGGGCGTCTGCTTCCTCGACCTGGACCGGTTCAAGGTGGTCAACGACTCGCTCGGGCACCAGGTCGGCGACGCCCTGCTGGTGTCGGTGGGCCGGCGGCTGCGCGCGGCGCTCGGCGAGCACCTGGTGGCCCGCCTCGGCGGCGACGAGTTCGTCATCCTGATCGAGCGCACCGCCCGGGTCGACGACGCGGTCGCGGTCGCCGAGGCGGCGCTGGCCGCGCTCGCCGAGCCGGCGTCGGTCGACGGGCACGAGCTGACCGTCACCGCCAGCATCGGCATCGTGGAGCGCCCGGTGGCCGGCACCACCCCCGGTGAGCTGATGCGGGCGGCGGACAGCACCCTGCACTGGGCCAAGGCGGCCGGGGGCGCCCGCTGGTCGGTGTTCGACCCGGACCGGCACCGCGCCGACCTGGCCCGGTACGCCCTCGCCGCGGCCATCCCCGCCGCGATCGACCGGGGTGAGTTCTTCCTCGACTACCAGCCGCTGACCTCGCTGCGCGACGGCACGATGCTCGGCGTGGAGGCGCTGGTCCGCTGGCGCCACCCGGAGCTGGGGGTGCTCCGGCCGGGCAGCTTCATCGGGCTGGCCGAGGAGACCGGCCTGATCGTCCGGCTCGGCGGCTGGGTGCTCGCGGAGGCGTGCCGCGAGGCGGAGAGCTGGGGCGCGGGGGCCCCCTTCGTCAGCGTCAACCTGGCGGTCCGCCAGGTGCACCGACCCGACCTGGTGCAGGAGGTGCGGGGCCTGCTGACCGCCACCGGCCTGCCGCCGGAACGGCTCCAGCTGGAGATCACCGAGAGCACCATGATGAGCACCGCGGAGGAGCCCGTCCGGGCGCTGCGGGCCCTGGCCGACCTCGGCGTGCGGATCGCCATCGACGACTTCGGCACCGGCTACTGCAACCTGGCGTACCTGCGGGACCTGCCGGTGACCGAGCTGAAGGTGGCCGGCGAGTTCGTCACCGGGCTGCGTGCGCCGGCGGTCGACCCGGCCGGGCGTACCGACGAGCGGATCCTCGCCTCGCTGGTGTCGCTGGCCCACGCGCTGGACCTGACCGTCACCGCCGAGGGGGTGGAGACGGCCGGGCAGGCCGACCGGCTGCGGGCGATCGGCTGCGACGCCGGCCAGGGCTGGTACTTCGGGCGGCCGGGCCCGGCCGAGCGCTGCCTCGGCCGCTCCCCCGCGCTGTCCACCGTGGCCGGCGCCGGGCCGGTCGGCTCAGGCGGGTAGCGACGGCCCGGCGGCGGCACGACGCGGCGCCCGGCCCGGCACCGGCAGCTGGCCGTCGTCCCCGTTGAGGTACGTCAGCACCGCCAGCACCCGCCGGTTGTCGTCGTCCGACGGCGGCATCCGCAGCTTGCTGAAGATGTTGTTGATGTGCTTGCTGACCGCCTTCTCGGTGACGAAGAGCCGGGCGGCGATCGCCGCGTTGGACCGCCCCTCGGCCATCAGGCCCAGCACCTCGCGCTCCCGGGCGGTCAGCTCCTGCAACGGCTCGGCCCCGGAGCGGCTGGCCAGCAGCTGGGAGACCACCTCCGGGTCCATCACCGTGCCGCCGCCGGCCACCCGGCGTACCGCGTCGACGAACTGGGCCACGTTGGAGACCCGGTCCTTGAGCAGGTAGCCGACGCCACCGGCGCGGTCGGAGAGCAGCTCCCGGGCGTAGAGCTGCTCGACGTGCTGGGAGAGCACCAGGATCGGCAGGCCGGGGATCTCGGTGCGGGCGGCGATGGCCGCCTGCAACCCCTCGTCGGTGAAGGTGGGCGGGAGCCGGACGTCGAGCACCGCCACGTCCGGGCGGTGGGTCACCAGGGCCGACAGCACCGACGGTCCGTTGTCGACGGCCGCGACCACCTCGAAGCCGAACGCCTCGAGGATGCGGGTCAGCCCGTCCCGGAGGAGGGCGAGGTCTTCGGCGATGACAACTCGCAAGGCAGCTCCATGGTCACGACTGTGGGCCCGCCGGGCGGACTGGTCACCACCATCGTTCCATCAAAGGCCGCGAGCCGTCGTCCGATACCGGCCAGTCCGCTGCCCGCCGCCGGATCGGCGCCGCCCCGGCCGTCGTCACCCACCACGATGGTCAGCCGCCCGTCGTCGTGGTCCAGGTGGATCCAGGCGCGCGTGGCGCCGCTGTGCTTGGTGATGTTGGCCAGCCCCTCGGCCACCGCGAAGTAGGCCGCGGACTCCACCGGCGCCTCCGGGCGGCCCGGCAGGTCGACCTCGACCTCCACCGGCAGCGGCACGGCCAGCGCGAGCGCGCGGACCGCGCCGTCGAGACCGCGCTCGGCGAGCACCGGCGGGTGGATGCCGCGTACCAGGTCGCGCAGCTCGACCAGGGCCTGGCCGCTGGTCTCCCGCGCCTCGGCGAGCAGCTTCCCGGCGGCGACCGGGTCCTGCGCCAGCAACTGCTCGGCCAGGCCGATGCTCATGCTCAACGCGACCAGGCGGGCCTGCGCTCCGTCGTGCAGGTCCCGCTCGATGCGGCGCAGCTCGGCCGCCTGGGCGTCGACGGTGTCGGCCCGGGTGACGGTGAGCTGGCGGACCCGCAGCGCCAGCTCCGCCGCGCGGGTGGGGGCCAGGAAGAGCCGGGCGAACCGCAGGTGCAGCCAGACCAGCCAGGGGGCGACGGCCAGGCCGCCGAGCAGCAGCAGCCAGCCCTGCGGCAGCGCGGCCAGCGCCTCGGCGAGGTTGGTCATCGGCCAGAACAGGCCGTAGCCGTACGAGTCGGCGATCAGGTAGAGCAGCAGCGGCACCCCGAGCGAGCCTTCCAGCCCGTACAGCGGCAGGGCGAAGGCGAGCAGGCACGCCCCGCCGGTGATCGCGCCGGGAACCAGCCAGGCGAAGTCCCGCCAGGTGGCCGGGTCGCCCACCACCCACCGGAAGCGGCGCCAGGTGCCGAACTGTGCCTCCGGCGGCAGCAGCCGGTACGGGGTGGCGATGGGCAGGCCGGCCCACCGGGCGAGCCGGCGCTGCGCGCCGGTCGAGAGCCGGACCAGCGCGGTCGCCATCGGGAACAGCGCGAAGCCGATGCCGAAGGCGGGGATGAGCAGCAGGGACACCAGCGACAGCGCGAACAGCGCGAGGTTGGTGGTCAGGGAGAGCACGGCCACGGCCAGGCCCTGCAGGGCGGCGGTCGCGCCGGGCCGGAGCGTCTGGCGGGCGAACTCTCGTACGGGGGTGTCCACGAGTCCCATTCTCGGGCACGACCGCCGCGGGTTCGGTGGTGCTAGGACCACCGGCGTCGGGGACGTGACACTCCTGATTACGCGCCGGTGGGCCAGAAGGATCGAGGGCAGGAAGCGAACCCGATCCTCGGAGGAACCCGACATGTCCCGGCAACGACTGGCCGGTCTGCCATCCGGCCGACGCAGCAAGTACGCCCTGATCGTCTTCTGGCTGGTCCTCGTCGCGGTGGCCGGCCCGCTCTCCATCAAGCTGAGCGAGGTGCAGGACAACGACACCCTCGGCCTGCTCCCCGCCGGCGTGGAGAGCAGCCGGGCCGTCGCGCGGGCCGAGGCGGCCTTCCCGGAGTCGGAGAAGCCGGTCGCGATCGCCGTCTACGTCCGCGACAGCGGCCTGACCGACACCGACCGGGCCAAGGCCGAGGCGGACCGTGCCGTGTTCGCCCGGTACGCCGACGGCGGCGCGGTGTCGCCCCCGGTACCCAGTGCGGACGGCAAGGCGCTGCTGGTGTCCTTCCCGGTCGCCGGCGACGACACCCAGCGCCCGGAGGCGGTGACCGACGTCAAGGAGCGGCTCGCCGTCGACCAGCCGGCCGGCCTGCGCACCGCACTGACCGGTGACGCGGCGGCGGAGAGCGACGTCCTCGACGCGTTCGGCGGGATGGACGTCACGCTGCTGCTGGCGACCGCGGCCACCGTCGCGGTGCTGCTCCTGGTCACCTACCGCAGCCCGGTGCTCTGGCTGATTCCGCTGATCACCGTCGGCATCGCCAACCAGTTCGCCGGCGGCATCGTCTACCTGATGGCCAGGTACGGCGGGGTGACGGTCGACTTCCAGAGCCAGACTATCCTGACCGTGCTGGTCTTCGGCGTCGGCGTGGACTACGCCCTGCTGCTGATCGCCCGGTACCGGGAGGAGCTGCGCCGGCACGCCGACCGGCACGAGGCGATGCAGGTGGCGCTACGCCGGTCGTTCGGCGCGATCTGCGCCTCGGCGGCGACCGTCGCGATCGGGCTGCTCTGCCTGCTCGCCGCCGAGCTGCCGTCGACCCGCGGCCTGGGCCCGGTCGGTGCGGTCGGCATCGGCGCCGCCCTGCTCGCCATGACCACCCTGCTGCCGGCGGTGCTCGTCCTGTGCGGACGGTGGCTCTTCTGGCCGTTCGTGCCGCGCTACACGCCGACCGCCGTCACCGCCGACGTGACCACCGACCACGGGATCTGGCGGCGGATCGCGGCGCTGGTCGGGGGCCGGCCCCGCGCGGTCTGGATCGGCACCGCGGCGGCGCTCGTCGCGCTGACCTTCGGCATCGGCAACCTGAGCATCGGTCTGCCCAACGAGGAGTCCTTCACCTCGGAGGTCGGCTCGGTGACCGGCCAGCGGCTGATCGCCGCGCACTACCCGAGCGGTTCCGCGTCCCCGGCCGAGATCCTGGCCACGGCCGGTACGGCCGACCAGGTGATCACCGCCGCCCGGGCGGTGCCCGGCGTCGCCCGGGTCGACGAACCGGAGCGTTCCGCCGACGGCGCCTGGGTGCGGATCCCGGCGGTGCTGGCCGACACCCCGGACAGCGACGCCGCCCTGGCCACCGTGCAGCGGCTCCGCACGGCGGTGCACGAGGTTCCCGGCGCCCAGGCGCTGGTCGGCGGCAGGACGGCGGTCCTGGTGGACGAGGAGCGCATCGTCGGCCGGGACAACCGGGTGGTCATCCCGCTCATCCTCGCCGTCGTCCTGGTCATCCTGGTGCTGCTGCTGCGGGCGCTGGTCGCGCCGCTGCTGCTGATGGTGAGCGTGGTCCTGTCGTACGCCGCCGCGATGGGGGCCGCCGGCCTGATCCTGGACGCGCTGGGCTACACCAAGCTCTTCGTGGGCATCCCGTTGCAGGCGTTCCTGTTCCTCGTCGCCCTCGGCGTCGACTACACGATCTTCCTGATGACGCGGGCCCGGGAGGAGACGGCGCGGCTGGGGCACCGGCCGGGTGTGCTGCGCGCGCTGACCGTGACCGGCGGCGTCATCACCAGCGCGGGCGTCGTGCTGGCGGCCACCTTCGGCGCGCTGGGCGTGCTGCCGCTGGTGCCGTCGATGCAGACCGGGGTGATCGTGGCCGTCGGCATCCTGCTCGACACGCTGCTGGTCCGCAGCCTGCTCATCCCGGCGCTGGCGCTCGACCTGGGCGCCCGCACCTGGTGGCCCGGGAAGCTGTCCCGCGGGGCCGGTGGGAGCGCCCCGGCCGCCCCGGCCGAGCCGGTCCCCGCCGGAGTCTGACCGCTACCGCACCTGGCGAACCGCCACGCGGTCGTCGTGCCGGCGGCAATTGCACGAGCGTGACACCTCGGAGTCATCCTGATGCCTCCGAGGTGTCACGCTCGCGGTGGTGTCCCGCCGGACCGGCGCGACCGGGTCGGTCGTTTCAGCCGGCGAGCAGGGCGGCCATCCGCTGCGCCTGGGTCTCCCAGCGCCACTCCCGCTCCACCCAGGCCCGGCCGGCCGCGCCGAGCTGCCGGGCCAGGTCCCGGTCGGCGAGCAGGGTGGCCACCCGGTCGGCGAGCTGGGCCACGTCCCGGCCGCGCACCACGTACCCGGTCTCGCCCTCGCGGACCGCGTCCGGCGCGCCCCCCGAGTCACCGGCGACCACCGGCAGGCCGGTGGCGGAGGCCTCCAGGTAGACGATGCCGAGCCCCTCGACGTCCAGGCCCCGGTTGCGGGTGCGGCAGGGCATCGCGTACACGTCACCGGCGGCGTAGTGCGCGGGCAGCTCCGCCGAGGGCACCGAGCCGGTGAAGACCACGTCCCGCTCCACGCCGGTCTGCCGGGCCAGCTTCTCCAGCGTCGCCCGGTACGGCCCGCCGCCGACCACCAGCAGCGCCGCGTCGGGCACCCGGCGGCGGATCTCCGGCATGGCCCGGATCAGCATGTCCTGCCCCTTGCGGGGCACCAGCCGGGACACGCAGACCACCACCGGGCGGTCGGCCAGGCCCAACCGCAGGCGGACCGGCTCGCCGTCGACCGACGGGTGGTAGGTGTCCACGTCGACGCCGGGCGCCAGGCGGCGCAGGTCGGTCACCCCGTGCAGCGCCCGTTCCAGGCGTACCCGGGTGTAGTCGCCGAGGTAGGTGATCACGTCGGTGCCGCGGCCGATCCGGCGCAGCGCGGCCCGGGCGGCGGGCAGCGCCGCCCAGCCGATCTCGTGGCCGTGGGTCTGCGCGACCACCCGGCGGATGCCGGCCCGGCGGCGCAGTCCGGCCGCGAGCAGGCCCAGCGGGGCGGCGGCGCCGAACCAGACGGTGTCGCAGTCGTGCGCGCGGGCCAGCCGGGCGGCCCGGCGGGCCACCAGCGGGGTGGGCAGCAGCACCCTGGTCCGCTCCCGGACCACCTCGAAGGGCTGGTCGGCGTCGAACTTGGCCGACCCGCGCCAGCTGGAGGCGTAGACCACCACCGAGCCGGTGGGCTGGCGCACGGCCAGGTTGTGCACGAAGGACTGGATGCCACCGGGACGGGGCGGGAAGTCGTTGGTGATCAGCAGCGTCCGGCTCATCCGCCGGCCTCCCTGGCGTAGGCGCGGGCGGCGGCCATCCGCTCCACGGTGGACGGGTGCGAGGCCGACCAGAGGTACTCCCAGCGCGGCGGGTCGGGATCGGCCAGGTTGATCCCGGCCAGCCGGCGCTGCATCGCCTCGAAGGTGGCCGGGTCACCGGTCAGCGCGAGCGCGTGCGCGTCGGCGCGCGCCTCGACCCGGCGGGAGACCAGCGCCTGCGCCGGCGCGGCGATCAACCCGGCCACCGTCACCAGGGCGATCAGCAGCGCGAACGCGCGCGGCTCGGCCACCGAGTCGACGCCGGCCAGCCGCAGCAGCGGCCCCCAGGAGCCGAGCAGGTAGAGCGCGACCACCGCCAGGGCGGCGCCGAGCGCGCCGGTCAGCGTGCCGGTCCAGACGTCCCGGTCCTTCGCGTGCCCCAGCTCGTGGGCGACCACGCTGGTCACCTCGGCCGGGGTCGCCTCGCGCAGCAGGGTGTCGTAGACCACCACCCGCCGGGTCGGCCCCAGCCCGGAGACGTACGCGTTGACCGCCTTCGTCCGCCGGGAGGCGTCGGCGACCAGCACGTCGCGCACCGGCACCCCGTCCCGGGCGGCCATCGTCATCAGCTCGGTACGCAGCGGACCCTGTTCCATCGGGGTGAACCGGTTGAACACCGGCTCCACCAGCACCGGCAGCACGAACGACAGCAGCACGACCAGCCCGGCCGCCCCGGCCGCACCGAACGCCCACCACCAGCGCGGAGCCAGCCGGGTCACGGTGTAGAAGCCGAGCAGCGCGATCGCGCCGATCACCGCGCTGACCGCGTACGACTTGAGCAGGTCGACGGCCCAGCCGCTCCAGCCGTGCGTGCTCAGCCCGTAGCGGGTGAGCACGGACTGCCGCCAGGCGGCGAAGGGCAGGGTGAGCAGGTCGGCGACGAGCACCACGGCGAGCCCGCCGAGCACCGCGCGGGCCGTCCAGTGGCCGCCGAAGGGGCGCCCGGCCAGCTCGACCAGGCGGGCGCCGAGTGGGGTGAGGCCGAGCAGCAGCGCCGTCAGCAGCCCGATCGCCAGCCCGCCGTACGCGCCGGGGCGCAGCGCGGCGCGGAACTCGCGCGCCCGGGCCACCTGGTCGGCGGGGAGGTCGCCCAGCGCGGCGACCTGGTCGGCCCGGGGCGCCGGCGGCCGGCTCCACGGCACCAGCACGACGCCGGCGACCAGCAGCGCCAGCACCAGCCCGCCGAGGGTCAGCACCGCCCACCCGCGGGGGGTCACGCCGGCACCTCCGCCGGCCCGCCGCCACCACGCCGTAACCGCGTCATGCCGCCGCTCCTCCCGCCGTGAGCGACCATCCTAGTGCCCCCCGCCGCCGGGTCCGGCGCGGTGCCGGGCGCGTGCCGGACGGCGGACGTCGACCGTCACGAGGGCCGGCCCCGCGTGCCCGGTCAGGCCACCCGGCGCCGGCGGGCGGGACGGGCCGGGGCGCTCTCGTGGGCCAGCACCTCCACCTCGAATCCGGCCCGGGCGAACACCTCGAGCGCCCGGTGCTCGGCGTCCCCGAGGCTCGCGGCCGGCGAGTCGGTGTCGAGCAGGGCGGTCACCAGGCAGCCGGCGCAGCCCGCGCCCCGGATCCCGCACCTGCCGCAGTCGATGAGCATCGTGCCTCCCTGACGGAGTGCGGTGCGCGGGGGGCGAGGCTCACGTCACCGCCCGGGCACCGTCGGTCAGGTCGGACACTAGTCACCGGGTACGACAGAAACGGACAACAGTGATCAAGAGTCAGGAACGGGCCAGCCGGCGCAGCAGCGAGTCCGCGCCCAGCGGGTACGCGCCGTGCCGGCGTACCCCGTCGGCGACCTCCCGGTCGGAGGAGACCACCACCACCGGCCGGCCGGCCGGTTCGGCCCGGACCAGGCGGCGGATCAGCTCGTCGGCGGTCTCCCCCTTGCGGGAGAAGAGCACCCGCACCCCGCGCGGGGTGGGCGGCAGCCCGTGCATCCGCTCGGCGCCGTCGAAGACCACGGTGACCTCGTCGCCGGTCTGCGCGGCGATCCCGCCCAGCCCGGTGATCAGCCGTTTGCGCTGCTGTTCCAGGGACATCTCGCCGAAGCCGCGCTTGGTGACGTTGTAGCCGTCGACCACCAGGTGCGCCCGGGGCAGGGCGAGCAGCTGATCCAGCCGGGCGGGGTCGTCGGTGTCCCGGGCCCGGGCGGCGGCGCCGGCCGGCGTGGTGGCCGACGAGTCGGCGAAGGCGTCGGCCACGAAGTCGGCCGGCAGCTTCTCCACCGGGTCCAGCGCCAGCTCCCGCCGCAGCCCGACGGCGGCCTGCCCGATGGTCTCCAGCAGCAGCCAGAGCCGGGCGTCGTCGACCGAGCGGGCCTCCTTCGCACTGGCCCGGGCCACTCCGGCCGCCGCCTCGGCCTCGGCCAGCCGGGCGCGGGCGCGGCGCAGCTCGGCTTCGGTGTCGGCGGCCGCCCGGGCGGCCCGGCCCCGCTCGGTGGCGAGCAGCTCGTTGGCCCGGCGCTCGCGCGCCTGTGTCTCCCGCAGCGTCCGCTGGAGCTGGCGGTTCTCCTCCCGCAGCTGCCCCAGCTCCTCGCGGACCCGGGACAGCTCGTCGCGGAGCTTCTCGGCCTCGACCCGGGCCACCGCCCGGTCGTGCTCGGCGCGGCCGGCCCGCTGCTCGGCCTCCCGGACCAGCTCGGCCACCACCGCGCTGTCCGCCTCGGCGCGCACTGCCGCCCCGCTGGCCTCGATCAGCTCCCGCCAGCCCCGGGGCCGGGCCAGGTACGCCAGCGCGGCCACCTCGACCGGGTCGGCGGCGCCCGGGGCGGTGCCCTCGACCACGGCGGCACCGAGGTCGCCGGCGTCGGCCAGCACCCGGGCGGTGACCCGCTGGCGGAACAGCGGGTCGGCGGTGAGCTGGGCGGCGATCACCGGCGCGCCCAGCCGGGCGCGGCGGTTCGGGGCGAACTTGGCCACCCGGCGCAGCGGCACCGGCACCTCGTCGGCGGGCAGCCCGGGCAGCACCGCCGCGGTGAGCGCGACGATGCGCTGCCGGACCGGCTCGGGCAGGGTGGGCTCCGGCTCGGGCGCCCCCGCACCCGGTCCCGCGCCGGCCTCGGGCGCGGCGGCGGACGACCCCTCCTCGGGGAGGTGATCGTCGTACGGCTCGGTGAGGGGCATGGGGCAAGTCTCCCACCGCGACCGGGCCCACCGCCGGTTGAGTGAGCCGATCTCTCATCCTAGACCGGAGCGTGACGGTTGGTACCGCTGCGACGGGAGTGTCGGACCGGCCCGCTAGCCTGCCGCGCGTGGCACCTGGGGAGTACGTCCAGCAGACGCTGGCCGGTCTGGATCCGACAGCGGGCGGCGGGGTGGACCCGGCGCTGCCGCTCTACGCGACGACCTTCGTGGTGGTCGACCTGGAGACGACCGGGGGCGCCCCGGACGGCGGCGGCATCACCGAGATCGGCGCGGTCAAGGTGCGCGGCGGCGAGGAGCTGGGCGTGCTGGCCACCCTGGTCAACCCCGGGGTGCCGATCCCGCCGTTCATCACCGTGCTGACCGGCATCACCCAGGCCATGCTGCTCCCGGCCCCGCCGATCGAGCAGGTGCTGCCGAGTTTCCTGGAGTTCATCTCCGACGCCGTGCTGGTGGCCCACAACGCCCCCTACGACGTGGGCTTCCTCAAGGCCGCCTGCGCCAAGCACGGCTACCGCTGGCCGAACCCCCGGGTGCTCGACACCGCCGCCCTGGCCCGGCGGGTGCTCACCCGCGACGAGGTGCCCAACCGCAAGCTCGGCACGCTGGCCGCCTACTTCCGCACCGCCACCCAGCCCACCCACCGGGCGCTGGACGACGCCAAGGCCACCGTCGACGTGCTGCACGGGCTGATCGCCCGGCTCGGCGGGCACCGGGTGGACACGGTCGGCGAGGCGATCGAGTTCGCCCGCGCGGTCACCCCCACCCAGCGGCGCAAACGGCACCTCGCCGAGGGGCTGCCCAAGGTGCCCGGGGTCTACATCTTCCGGGCCGCCGACGACCGGCCGCTCTACGTCGGCACCTCCGGCGACATCGCCACCCGGGTGCGCAGCTACTTCACCGCGGCGGAGAAGCGGGCCCGGATCTCCGAGATGCTCGCCGCCGCCGAGCGGGTGGAGGCGGTCGAGTGCGCCCATCCGCTGGAGGCCGAGGTCCGCGAGCTGCGGCTGATCGCCGCGCACGCCCCGCCGTACAACCGCCGCTCCAAGTTCCCGGAGCGGATGGTCTGGCTGAAGCTGACCGACGGTCCCTATCCGCGCCTGTCGGTGGTGCGCAGCCTCGCCCCGGGCGACACCGCCTACCTCGGGCCGTTCCGCTCCAAACAGGCCGCCGAGCTGGCCGCCGCCGGCTTTCACGACGCCGTCCCGCTGCGCCAGTGCACCCACCGGCTCTCGCTGCGCACGGTCACGCCGGCCTGCGCGCTGGCCGAGCTCGGTCGCTGCCCGGCGCCCTGCGAGCACCGGATCACCCCCGAGGAGTACGACCACCGCGCCGCCGCCCCGTTCCGCACCGCGACGGCGAGCGACCCGCAGGTGGTGGTCGACGCCCTGCTGGCCCGGATCGAGACGCTGTCGGCGAGCCGGCGCTACGAGGAGGCGGCGGTGGTGCGCTCCCGGCTGGCGGCGGTGCTCCGGGCGGCCGTACGCATGCAGCGGCTGGCCGGGCTGACCCGGATCGCCGAGCTGACCGCGGCCCGGCCCGCCCCCGGCGGCGGCTGGGAGCTGGCCCTGGTCCGGCACGGCCGGCTCGCCGGCGCCGGGGTCTCGCCGCCCGGGGTCCACCCGCGACCGACGATCACCGCCATCCGGGCCACCGCCGAGACGGTGGAGCCCGGCCACGGGCCGGTGCCGCGCGCCTCCGCGGAGGAGACCGAACGCATCCTGTCCTGGTTGGAGCGGCCGGAGACGCGGCTGGTGGAGATGTCCTCCGAGTGGTCGTCGCCGGTGTCCGGCGCGGGGCGTTTCCGCGACCTGCTGGCCAAGGCCGAGAACGGCGGATCCCACCAACTCTCGACCGAACGCTCATGAGCAAGTGACCGATCGGACGACCGTGACTGACCTAGTCTGTTAAGGGAGTGCAGTCCTGCCCGTTTCGTGGGCCTGCTTCCGGTTACCTGGGAGGGTGATCGCGGAGCCGGGGTGAGGAGGTGTCCCTCGTGGACGTCGACGCCGGACACGGCGCCGCCCTGGGGGGCGCGCTCCCGACCCAGCCCGGGGAGCTGCCGCTGGCCCGCCGGCTGCGGTCGTTGCTCACCTGGCCGACCAACGACACCGACCCGGTCAACCAGCTGGTCCGCACCCACCGCACCATCCACCCCAGCGCCGAGGCGTCGGTGCTGCGCCGGGCGTACACGATCGCGGAGAACATGCACCGCGGCCAGTTCCGCAAGAGCGGCGAGCCGTACATCACCCATCCGCTGGCGGTCGCCCAGATCTGCGCCGACCTCGGCATGGACACCACCACCCTGGTGGCGGCGCTGCTGCACGACACGGTGGAGGACACCCGCTACACGCTCCAGGCGCTCAGCGAGGACTTCGGCCACGCGGTGGCCCACCTGGTCGACGGGGTGACCAAGTTCGACAAGGAGTTCTACGGCAAGGCCGCCGAGGCGGAGACGATCCGCAAGATGATCATCGCGGCGGGCAAGGACGTCCGGGTGCTGATCATCAAGCTGGCCGACCGGCTGCACAACATGCGCACCCTCGGCGTGCGCTCGGCGGCGTCGCGCGAGCGGATCGCCGGCAAGACCCAGGAGGTGCTCGTCCCGCTCTGCGACCGGCTGGGCATCCAGACCCTCAAGCGCGAGCTGGACGACGTGGTGCTGCTGCACCTGCACCCCGAGGAGCACGCCCGGATCGCCCGGCACGTGCACGACCGGCCCGGCTGGGACGCCTACCTGGACGACGTGGTCGCCCAGACCAGGACGGCGCTGCGCCGCAGCCGGGTCGACGCCGAGGTGAGCCCCCGGCCCCGGCACCTGTACTCGATCTGGAAGGACACCGTCGCCGGCGGCCACACCGCCCCGTTCGACCTGCCCCGGATCGTGCTCGTGGTGGACGGCCCGGCCACCGACTGCTACGCGGCACTGGGCGCGGTGCACGGCCGCTGGCGGCCCGTCCCCGGCCGCTTCAAGGACTTCATCGCCTCTCCCAAGAACAACCTCTACCGGTCGCTGCACACCAGCGTGCTCGGCCCGCAGGACCGCACGGTGGAGGTGCTGATCCGCACCCGCGAGATGCACCGCTCCGCCGAGTACGGTGTCGTCGCCGACTTCCGCTTCCCGCACTCCACCGACTCCGCGCGCACCGAGCAACTGGGCTGGCTGCGCCGGGTGCTCGACTGGGAGCAGGAGGCACCCGACCCGGCCCAGTTCCTTCAGTCGCTGCGCTGCGACCTGGCCGAGACCCAGATCCAGGTGGTGGCCGACGGCCGGCAGGTCGTCCTCCCGGCCGGGGCCACCCCGGTCGACCTGGCGTACGAACTGGGCACCGAGCGCGGGGACCACTGTCTGGCCGCGCGGATCAACGGCCGGCTGGCCCCGCTCTCGTCCGAACTGGACGAGGGCGACGTGGTGGAGATCTTCACCGAGAACGACGCGGAGAGCGGCTTCGAGGCCGACGCCGCGCCGCGCGGCCCGCGCCGGGAGTGGCTCGGCTTCGTCAAGTCGCCGCACGCGCAGATGCAGATCAGCCGCTGGTTCGCCGAGCACACCGAGCCGGGCATCTCGATCGCCGACAAGGTACGCCTCGGCCGGGCCACCATCGGCTTGGCGCTGCGCAAGCACGACCGGGGGCTCGCCAGCGACCTGCCGTTGCTGCGCCTCTCCGAGGAACTCGGCTACCCCGACCTGGAGACCCTGCTGGTGGCGGTCTTCGACCGGGCGGTCGAGCCGGACGCCGTCGTCCAACAACTCATCGACCTGGTCGACCACCGCCAGTGACCGGCGCCGCCCGCCCGCCTCGCCGATGGCGGGGCCGGAGGGCGGCCGGAGGGCCGAGGGCCTAGCCTGGACCCATGATCCCCCGCTCGCGCGCCACCGGCCGGGCCGTCGCCTACAAGGTCTTCTACCGGCTTCCGGTGGGGATGCGCCGCCGCCTGGTCCGGCTCGCCGTGCCGAAGTACGTCGTCGGCGCGGTCACCCTGGTCCGGGACAGCGAGGCCGAGGGGACCGGCCGGCTCCTGCTGCTGCGCCAGCCGCCCGGCTACAGCTGGACGCTCCCCGCCGGCCTGCTCAACCGCGCCGAGCCCCCGGTCGTCGGCGCGGCCCGCGAGCTGTACGAGGAGTCGGGCATCCGGCTCTCCCCCGACCGGCTCCGCCCGGCCGTGCCGAACGCCCTGGTGCACGCCAAGGGCTGGGTCGACATGGTCTTCGAGACGGAGGTGCCGGCGTCGACCACCGCGCTGACGGTGGACGGCGCGGAGGTGTTCGAGGCCGCCTGGCACCCCCTCGACGACCTGCCCCGGCTCAGCCGGGCGACCGCCTTCCTGCTCGGCCACTACGGCATCGGGCCGCTGGCCGGGAAGGTCCCGCCCCCCGGCCGGCCGGCGTGAGCGCGCCCCCGCCGCCGGGCGGCCCGGCACCGGTCCCGCCGGAGGGGATCTGCGCCGTGGTGCTCGCCGCCGGCGAGGGGACCCGGCTGCGGCCGCTCACCGAGCGGGTGCCCAAGGCGCTCTGCCCGGTCGGCAACGTGCCGCTGCTGGACCGGGCGCTGGCCCGGCTCGCCGGGCTGGGCCTCACCGGCCCGGAGCGGGTCGCGGTCAACGCCTGCTACCTCGCCGACCAGGTGGTCGCCCACGTCGGCGGGCGGGCCCACCTCTCCGTCGAGCCGGGCGACCCGTTGGGCACCGCCGGGGGCGTGGGCAACCTGCGGGACTGGATCGCCGGGCGCGGCGTGCTGGTGGGCAACGCCGACGCGTACCTCGCCGACCCGGCCGCGGCCCCGGGGCCGGACGTCGCCGCGCTGCTGGACGGCTGGGACGGGCGGAGCGTACGCCTGCTCGGCCAGCCCGCGGCGGACCCGGCGGCTCCCGGCACGTTCGACGGGCACGGCTTCGTCGGGTTCTCGTTGCTGCCCTGGCGGCTGGTCCGCGAGCTGCCGGCCACCTTCGGCGATCTGGTCCGCGCGATGTGGCGGCCGGCGGAGGCGGCGGGCGCGCTGGAGGTGATCCCCTATCCGGGCACGTTCTACGACACCGGCACGCCCGCCGACTACCTGGCGGCGAACCTGCACGCGGCCGGCGACGGCGAACTGGTGGACCCTGGCGCCACCGTGACCGGCCGGGTGCGCCGGTCGGTGGTCGGGGCGGGCGCGGTGGTCCGCGGCGACGTGGAGCGCGCGGTGGTCTGGCCGGGTGCGACCGTCGAGGAGGGCGAACGGCTGCGCGACGTGGTCCGGGCCGACGACGGGCGCACCGTGCCGGCGGCCATCGGCTGACCCGGCGCACCGGGCGGGGCCGTCCGAGCCCGCGCCGCAGTCCCACTCCGGGTGATCCGGCGGGCCTCTAGCATGGTCATCGACGCCACGCGGCGTCGCGCCGGGCACGACGAACGGAGAATCGTCCAGTGATCACCGCGATCGTCCTGATCGACTGCGCCACCGACTCGATTCCCGAGGTGGCCGAGACCCTGGCCAACCTGCCCGGCGTCAGCGAGGTCTACTCGGTGGCCGGGCACGTCGACCTGATCGCCATGGTCCGGGTCCGGGAGTTCGAGCAGATCGCCCAGGTCATCGCCGGCAGCATCTCGAAGGTGCCCGGCGTGCTCAACACCGAGTCGCACATCGCGTTCCGCGCGTACTCCCAGCACGACCTGGAGGAGGCGTTCGCGATCGGGCTGGGCGGCGCCGACTGATCGGCGTACGCGCGGTGGCCGGCCCGTCCCGGAGGACGGACCGGCCACTGTCAGCCGTGCGGACGCGTCAGCTGGTACCCGGAGCCGGCGTCCCGGTGTTGCCCGGAGCCGGGGACCCGTTCGTGCCGCCCGGAGCCGGGGCCGGCGGCGTGGTGCCGCCCGGGCCGGGAGTGCCGGTCACACTGGCCTGCGGAACCGGGACACCCAGCTGCTGGGCCAGGTTCACCAGCTCGTCGTAGTGCGCCTGGAGCACCGGCAGCGCGTTCTGCGCCAGCTGGATCACCGACTGCTCCTGCCCCTGCGAGATCTCCGTCTGGGTGGCCTGGATCGCCTGGACGTGCGCGTTGAGCTGCGCGGTCACCCACTGGCGGTCGAACTCCTCGCCACTGGCGTTCCGCAGCTGGTCGAGGATCTGCCGCTGGTCGGCGGTCGGCTCGTCCGGCAGTTGCACACCGAGCTGGGAGGCGGTCTGCCGGACCGTCTGGTCCAACTGGGTGTGGTCGGTCTTGAACATCTGGCCGAGTCGCTTGACCTCCTGGTTCTGGCCCTTCTCCTCCGCCAGGTCCCCCGCCCGGATCTCGAACAGGTTCGACTGGTGCACCGCCTGCAGGTACTGGGTGTCCTGCGTCGACGGCTGTGCCGCGGCCTGCACGGCCGCGGCAGGCGCCAGCCCGACCAGCACCAGCGCGGCCAGCAGGCCGAGGCGTTTGATTCCCAACATGTTTCCTCCCCGTTGACGTTGGACCGCACGGATACCCGGCTGGCGCGGGTTATTCCTGCGTGTCCACCCGTCGGTGGGCGAGTTGCGCGGTGGGCGACACCGACGGGGGGAGGAAGGTCCCGGAAACGGACGTGGGGGGGGGGGGGGGGGGGGGG
>NZ_JBPQTL010000037.1:0-51851 GCF_051386295.1 Micromonospora sp. URMC 105
CGGGAGCCCCTTGGGGCTCCCGGCCGGCTATGTCGTCGTTGTGTGGTTGCGGATTCAGTTCGCCATCAGATCGGCGCCACGCCAGCTGAACTCCGGGTCCGTCGCGTACTTCACGGTGATCTTCACGAGATCCTCCGCGTACTTGTTCGCGTGGTGCCCACAGAACACCAGCTCGCTCCCACCCGCCAGAGTGATCCGGAGCTTGCCGGCAGCATTGCAGCGGTCGCACCGTTCATCGGCGGCTGGGGGAGCCACCGTCTCGGGCGGCGGCGTGAGGGTCGGGGTCATCGCCTTCCTCCTCTGGTCGTCACCGATGAACACTCTCTTCGGTCGTTGCTCACCCATCGTGCAACACCCTCGTCGGGCCCTGCCTTCCCTGTGTGCCCGCGGGCGACCGAGGTCACACCTGGCAGGGGGACAGTGTGCCGTCTGCCAAGGGTGCCACGTCAACGATCACAAACGGGCAACCGACCGATCACCTTTGAGTGTTCTACGGCTGGTGATCAAACCGACACGGCTGGTTGACGTGCAGGGGTCAGTCCAGGTAGTCGCGGAGTACCTGGGAACGGGACGGGTGACGCAGCTTGGACATGGTCTTGGACTCGATCTGCCGGATCCGCTCCCGGGTCACCCCGTACACCTGGCCGATCTCGTCCAGGGTGCGCGGCTGACCGTCGGTCAGGCCGAAGCGCAGGCGTACCACGCCCGCCTCACGCTCGGAGAGCGTCTGCAGTACCTGCTGGAGCTGGTCCTGCAGCAGCGAGAAGGAGACGGCGTCGACCGCGACGACGGCCTCGGAGTCCTCGATGAAGTCACCGAGCTGGCTGTCACCCTCGTCGCCGATCGTCTGATCCAGCGAGATGGGCTCCCGGGCGTACTGCTGGATCTCCAGCACCTTCTCCGGTGTGATGTCCATCTCCTTGGCCAGCTCCTCCGGGGTGGGCTCGCGGCCCAGGTCCTGGAGCAGCTCGCGCTGGATGCGTCCGAGCTTGTTGATCACCTCGACCATGTGCACCGGGATGCGGATGGTGCGGGCCTGGTCGGCCATGGCCCGGGTGATCGCCTGCCGGATCCACCAGGTGGCGTACGTGGAGAACTTGTAGCCCTTGGTGTAGTCGAACTTCTCGACCGCGCGGATCAGGCCGAGGTTGCCCTCCTGGATCAGGTCCAGGAACGCCATGCCGCGCCCGGTGTAGCGCTTGGCCAGCGACACCACCAGGCGGAGGTTGGCCTCCAGCAGGTGGTTCTTGGCCCGCTCGCCGTCGCGGGAGATCCAGCCCAGGTCCCGCTGCATGTCGCGGGTGAGCTTCTCCTCACCCTCCTCGGCCGCGCGCAGCCGCTCGGCGGCGTAGAGCCCGGCCTCGATCCGCTTGGCGAGCTCCACCTCCTGCTCCGCGTTGAGCAGCGGCACCTTGCCGATCTGCTTGAGGTAGGCCCGGACGGAGTCGGCCGAGGCGGTCAGCTCGGCGTCGCGACGCGCCTGCTTGAGCGCCTCGGACTCCTCGTCGTCCCACTCGAAGTCGTTGTCCGTGGCGGAGCTGGCCGCGTCGGCCTCGGCGGCCTGGGTCAGCTCGGCCGGCTCCTCGACCACCACGTCCTCGATCGCGGCCGCGAGCTCCTCGGGGTCGATCTCGCCCTCGGCGCCCTCGCCCTTGGCCTTGCCGGCGGCGGCCTTGGTGGCCTTGCCGGCCGCGGCCACCGTCGCCTTGGTGGCGCGGGTGGACTTGGTCGCCTTGGCGGCCGGCGCGGTGGCCTTGGCGGCCACCTCGGCGGTGGTGGCGGCCTTGCGCGGGGCTGCCTTGCGCGGAGCGGGCGCCGGGGCCTCGTCCGCGGCGGGCGCCTGCTTGGGGGCGGGCGCGGCGGCCTTCTTGGTGGTCTTGGCGGTGGTGGCGCGGGAGGCCGGGGTGGCGGACCGGGCGGCGGCGACCCGGCGACGGGTGCTGGCCGAGCCGTCGACGACCACGGTCACCCCCGCCTCGGAGAGCGCCCGCAGGATCTTCTTGGCCTGGGCCGGGGTCACCTCAGCGGACTCGACGGTGCGCGCGAGCTGGGCCGACGTCAACTGGCCGCCCGCGCTCTGCGCGTGGGCGATCAGGGTGTCGGTGAGCGAGCGAACGTCGGCGCCGGTCTGGCGGGGTTCTGTCACGAATGACCTTCCGGAGGCGAAGAGCGAGCACGGCCGGGTCGTCCGGCGCAGCGTGGGGCGACCGTGCCGGGCGATGTCGTTGAGGGACCCCCGTGTCCCGGGCCGGCCGTCCGGCGGCGGTCCGTGGCGCGTGGGCAGGGTGAATTGTAACGCCGTCTGCGGCGATCATCCTGCGGCGCACGGCGTACCGGCGGCGGGGACCGCCGATTCGGCGCAGATGTGGACTTTGTAAGGATGATACCTGCGCGCACGGCGGGACGTCCCGATCGTGCGGGAAGGGGACAAACCATGACTCGTTCGGCGCCGGCGCCGGCCGAACTGCTCACCATCGCGATCGATGTCGCCCGGCAGGCCGCGGCCACCGCGCACCGCATGCGCGCCGAGGGGGTCTCGGTCGCCGCGACCAAGAGCACCGTCACGGACGTGGTCACCGCCGCGGACCGCGCCGTCGAGCGCCAGGTCCTCGACGCGCTGCACCGGGTACGCCCCGACGACGCGGTCCTCGGCGAGGAGTACGGCGCGGGGGCGGGCGGGACGGCCAACGGGGTGCGCTGGATCGTCGACCCGATCGACGGCACCGTGAACTACCTCTACGGGCTGCCGTACTGCGCGGTGTCGCTGGCCGCCGAGGTCGACGGCGAGGTGGTCGCCGGGGTGGTGCGCAACGTCTTCACCGGCGAGGAGTGGACCGCCACCGCGGGCGGCGGCGCCTGGCGCGACGGCCGGCGGCTGAACTGCTCCACCGAGGTCGAGCTGGGGCAGGCGCTGATCGCCACCGGCTTCGGCTACGACCCGGCGCGCCGCTCGCACCAGGCCCGGGTGGTGGCCGAGCTGATCCCGCACGTCCGCGACATCCGCCGGCTCGGCGCCGCCGCGCTGGACCTCTGCCTGGCCGCCGAGGGGCGGGTGGACGCCTACTACGAGAAGGGGCTGGCCGCCTGGGACCTGGCCGCCGGCGGCCTGGTCGCCGCCGAGGCGGGGCTGCGGGTCTCCGGCCTGCGCGGCCTGCCGCCCGGCCCGGACCTGGTGATCGCCGCGCCGCCGGCGCTGTACGCGCCGCTGCACGACCGCCTCGCCGACCTGGACGCCTCCGGCGGCCCCTGACCGTCTGAACCAGGCCGACCCGGGCAGGGGCCTGCGGCGGCCCGTGACCGTCTGAACCAGGCCGACCCGGGCCGTGGCCTTCGGCTGCTGCCTGTCACCGGCCGGGGCCGGAGCTCCGACAGCGAAACGGCGGTGTCCCCCGGGGGACACCGCCGTTTCGGTCACGTCAGTCCGATCCGCCCGCCGGCCCGGCCGGCGGGGCGGTCACTTCTCTACCGGCATCGGGCAGGAGCCGGCCGGCGCGGCGGGCGCGCCCAGGTCACCCAGGGATTGGTTGACCTCGGTGGTGGTGGCCAGCTGCTGGAAGCCGCTGCCGAGCACGACGTCGACGGTGTCGTCCTTGCGCTTGGCGTCGTACTCGGTGTCGGCGTTGTTCAGGAAGTAGGCCCGCAGCAGGTGCGCGGAGCCCACGCCCTTGGGGCCGTAGCGCAGCACCGCCACCGCGTCCACGCCCTTGGGCGCGTTGCCCTCCTTCTTCACCTGGAACTTCCGGTTGCGGAAGTCGTCGGCGATGTTGCCGGCGAGGCCGATCTGTTCGGTGGCGTTGAAGACGTTGATCTTCACGTCCTTCGGCTCGCGCAGCGTGGTGTCGGCGAGCGGCCAGCCCTCGGGGCAACCGCCGGCCGCGCCCGCCTCGCCCTGCGTGTCGCGCACCAGGGCGACGACGACGAAGACCAGGGCGACGACCGCCAGCAGACCGACGACAACGAGTGCTCGCACTCGCGCAAAGCTCATCAGGGTGCTCCCCGGACAGTGGTGGGTGGCGGCGGGCACCGGCGGTCGGGCCGCCCCGCCGGCCGTCGAGTACGCCGCTGAGGTTAACGGTTGTCCGACCGTCGCGTGGAAACAGCCCGACATACCGGCGCGCCATCAGAGAAGCGGGTACTACTACCCCTATCTTCGTGTCGCCTGAGTCACATTGGGAACAACTCGGGGCGCTGGGGCGTACATCTTGGCCACGAGGGCGGTATACATGCCTCGCCCGAGGGGGGTAAGGTTCCGCGCTCGCTGGGGTAGGCCCCTGGCGACCCTCGGTCGAAACGGCCGTCGGTCGGGTGACCGACACAAAGGTGGCCGGCCAGTGGGAACCGAAACAGCGTCGTCCGGCGTTACAACCGGAAGCGACAATATCGATATGGGAGAGTGAACCGATGGCCACCGACTACGACGCCCCGCGTCGCGACGAGGTCGACCTCGGCGAGGACAGCCTGGAAGAGCTCAAGGCCCGGCGGGTCGACTCACAGTCGGGCGCCGTGGACGTCGACGAGGCCGAGGTGGCCGAGAGCTTCGAGCTGCCCGGCGCCGACCTGGCCGACGAGGAGCTGACCGTCAAGGTCCTGCCGATGCAGCAGGACGAGTTCCGTTGCGGCCGCTGCTTCCTGGTCCACCACCGCAGCCAGCTGGCGGTGGAGCGCAACGGCGAGCTGATCTGCCGCGAGTGCGTCTGACCCTGACCCGCACACCGGCGGCGGCCTCCACGACGGGGCCGCCGCTGCCCGAGCTGCCGTGCGGGGGCGGCGGGGAGCTGCTTGACTCGTAACGGGCGGCACCACGCTGACGGGAGGTCGGGCGCATGAGCGAACGCGACGAGCGGGCCGGAGGGCCGGCGCAGGGTCCGGCGGCCGGATCGCCCGGCGCCGGGGCGGGGGCCCCGGCGACACCGGCGGCCACGACGCGTTCGGAGACCGGCGCGGGCGCGGGTACGCCGGCCGTGGAGGCCGGCCCGCCCGACCCGGCCGACCGGGCCGGTGAGGAGCTCGGCGCCACCGTCGCGGCGCTGACCGCCGACGACATCGAGCCGGCCCGCCGCCGTCAACTGCTCACCCGGCTGGTCGGGCAGGCGCGCGCCCGCGGGCTGGCCGACCTGTTCAAGCCGAAGGCCGCGCTGCGCTGGATGACCGACACGGTCGCCGACGTGGCGCCGCACGTACCGGTCCGGGACCTGGCCACGCTGCGCCGGCACTTCCCGGGCCTCGACGACGAGGCGCTGGCCGAGCGGCTCGTCCGCAACGCCTCCCGGGCCACCGCCGGGGTGGGCGCGGCCGGCGGCGGCATCGCCGCCGTGGAGTGGGTGGCCACCCCGACCCTGCTCTCGGCGCCCGTGCTGCTGGCCGCCGAGACGGTCGCCGTGGTGGCGATCGAGCTGAAGCTGATCGGCGAGCTGCACGAGGTCTACCACGTGCCGCTGCCCATCAGTGGCAGCCAGCGGGCGATCGCGCTGGTGCAGTCCTGGGCCAGTCAGCGGGGCATCAATCCGATGATGCCCGGGGTGGGCGTCGGCGCGGTGCTCGGCACCGCGGCCCGCAAGGAGCTGCGGGACACCCTGCTCAAGCGGTTCGGGCGCAACCTGACCACCCTCGGCCCGTTCCTCACCGGCGCGGCCGTGGCCAGCTATCTCAATCGGCGGGCCACCCGGGCTCTGGGCGACGAGCTGCGACGGGACCTGCGCCGGCAGGGCGCGACGCTGCCCGGCGGCCGGCGGGCCCTGCCCTGAGCGTCAGGCCGCCTCGCGGGCGGCCATGATCGCGCGGGCCAGCTCGACCGGGTGCCGGGTGCTCACCACCCAGAACGGGGTTGGGTCGGCCGGGTCGTCGAGCACCACCTGGACCGCGCCGGCGATCCAGGGCCGCTGCACCACGAAGGCGAGCGGGTCGGCGCCCACGCCGAGGACCTCGCGCCGCCCGGCCGCGTCCAACGGCACCACGTCCGCCACGTACCGCACCGGCAGGTGGGCGTCGTCCACGAAGAGTTCGCCGTCGCGGACGGCCACCCGGACCCGGCCCAGCCACCACAGCCCGGCCACGGTGGCCGGCGGCAGCAGCACGAAGGGCAGCCAGGCCCGCACCCCGGGCGCGCCCATCCACAGCTCGGCGGCGAGCAGGCCGGACAGGGCCAGCCCGACCACCCAGAGCCACCAGGGCAGAGTCAGCCGTTCGGAGTACTCCGCGCCGGCCGCGGTACGCGGGGCCGGCGACGACGGGGAAGGCGACACGCTCACACCTGCGAGGGTACGGCGCGCGGCGGCCGTCCGACCCGGCAGGATGGCAGGGCCACCCGAGAGAACCCGACGGAAGAGGAGCACCGTGACCCACGTCGTACCCGTGCCCGTGCGGCAGCTCGACCCGGAGCTGCCGCTGCCCGCGTACGCCCATCCCGGTGACGCCGGTGCCGACCTGGTCGCCGCCGCGGACGTCGAGCTGCCCCCCGGCGGCCGGGCCCTGGTCCCGACCGGGGTGGCGCTGGCGCTGCCGGAGGGGTACGTCGGCCTGGTGCACCCGCGCTCCGGCCTGGCCGCCAGGCTCGGCGTGACGGTGCTCAACGCGCCCGGTACGGTCGACGCCGGCTACCGGGGTGAGATCCTGGTCAACTTGATCAACCATGATCGGGACACACCGGCCAAGATCTCCCGTGGCGATCGCATCGCACAGCTCGTTGTCCAGCGGGTGGAGCGGGTGGATTTCCAGCCGGTGGCCGAGCTGCCCGGGTCCCGGCGCGGGGCCGGTGGGCACGGCTCGACCGGCGGACACGCCGGTCTGGTGCCACCGCCCGCAACCGGTCGACGGGAAGATCCCGACCGGGCGGGCGGGCAGACGGAAGAGGTGGCAGGGTGAGTGCGAACAGCGGAGGGTGGGCGCAGTGATCTTCAGCCGGAAGCGGGCCGACGGCGGGCGGGGTGCCCGTGACGAGCGGGCCGCCGAGGTCCTCGACTCGTACGACACCGAGCCGACGGGCCCGTCGCGCGGCCCGTACGACAGCTCGGAGGCCCCGGACGACGTGCAGCGCCTCGACCTGGGCAGCCTGCACATCCCGGCGGTGCCCGACGTCGAGGTGCGGGTGCAGGCCGACCCGCAGGGGGTGATCCAGCAGGTCGTGCTGGTGCACGGGGAGAACGCGCTCCAGCTCGGGGTCTTCGCCGCACCCAGGTCCGAGGGCATCTGGGACGAGGTGCGCGAGGAGATCCGCCAGTCCCTCTTCGCCGACGGCGCCGCCGCCCAGGAGGTCGAGGGCGAGTACGGCACCGAGCTGCACGCCCGGGTCCGCACCCCGGACGGCCTGACCGACCTGCGCTTCGTCGGCATCGACGGGCCGCGCTGGATGGTCCGCGGCGTCTACCAGGGCGCTGCCGCCACCGACCCGGCCGCGGCCGGGCCGCTGGCGGAGTGCCTGGACGGCCTGGTCGTGGACCGGGGTCAGGAGGCGAAGCCGGTCCGCGAGCCGCTGCCACTGCGGCTGCCCCGCGAGGTCGGCGATCAGGCCGTCGAGAGCGACACCGGCGCCCCGGCGCCCGCCCCGCGCGAGGCCTGACCGGCTCCGTAATGCTGCACACCCGGGCCCGGCACCGTCCACCGACGGAGCCGGGCCCGGTGTCGTGTGCGGCCGTCGCGGCCCGCTCCGTGGGCCCGGGTGGGGGACGGGACACCGCTGCTGTCGACTGCGGCCGTCGCGGCCGGGGCGGGCACACCCGCTGCCGCGGCGGACGCCGGACCGGTCCGGGGGGCGGGATCGGCGTACGCTGGCGGGACGGTTCCGGGATCGACCGGGCCGGGCCAGTACCGGCGCCTGCCGGTCAGCGTGGAGAGGGTGGCGCGGAGGTCATGACGACCGACGAGGGCCGGGTGTCGCTGCGGCGCATCCTGCGGCGGCTCACCGCGAGCGAGGCCGAGATCGAGGCGCAGGAACTGCAACGGGAGAGCGCCGAGTGCGGCGGGGTGCCGGCCCGGCAGTGCACGCGCGGGCAGGTGGTCTCGGTCGCCGGCCGGCTGCGCACCGTGGTCTACACCCCGCGGACCAACCTGCCCACGCTGGAGGCCGACCTCTACGACGGCAGCGACGTGGTGACCCTGGTCTGGCTGGGCCGGCGGCACATCGCCGGCATCGAGCCCGGCCGGCACGTCACCGCCCGTGGCCGGGTGGCGGTCCGCGACGACCGCAAGGTCATCTACAACCCGTACTACGAGCTGGAGTCGCCGAAGTGACGACCGGACAGCACCCGGCCGCCGCGCCGCAGATGCCCCCGGGGGACGAGGAGCCGCTGCCCAGCCTCGCCGAGCAGATGGCCGACCAGCTCGGCGGCTGGCGGGGGCTGGTCGAGTCCAGCATCCCCGTGATGGTCTTCGTGCTCGCCAACATCGTGGGCGAGCTGCGGCCGGCCGTGATCGCCTCGGTCGGGGTGGCGGTGCTGATCGCCGGGGCGCGGCTGGTCCAGCGGCGTCCGGTCCGGCACGCGGTCAACGGGTTCTTCGGCATCGCCATCGGCGCCTTCATCGCCTGGCGCACCGGCGACGAGCGCGACTTCTACCTCCCCGGCATCCTCTACGGCATCGCCTACGGAGTGGCCCTGCTGATCTCGGCGGCGATCCGCCAGCCGCTGGTCGGCTGGATCTGGTCGGTGCTGGTGGCCAAGGGGCGCTCGGAGTGGCGCGACGACCCCCGGCTGGTCCGTACCTTCACCCAGCTCACCGTGCTCTGGGGAGTGGTCTGGCTGGCCAAGGTCGGGGTGCAGGCCGGGCTCTACCTCGCGCACCAGGACACCGCGCTGGGCGTGGCCCGGCTCGCGCTGGGCTACCCGCCGTACGCGCTGCTGCTGCTGATCACGGTCTGGACGGTCCGCCGGGTGACCCGGCAGAGCGCGCCGCAGCCGCTGCCCGGCGCCTGACCCCGGCCCGGCCCGGCGGGTGGCCGGCCCGGCGTGCCGCGCAGGCTCACCGCCCGCCGCGGGTCCGCTCGACGCTGTCCGGGCCGAGGATCACTTCGCGCACCTGGTCCTCCACCTCGGCCGTGCAGACGAAGATCAGCTCGTCGCCGGCCTCGATCGGGTCGTCCGGGCTGGGCACCAGCACCCGCTTGCCGCGCAGGATCGCCACCAGCGCGGCGTCCCGGGGGATCGGCACCGCGTGGATCGGCTGGCCGACGTAGGGCGCGGTCGGCGGCAGGGTGATCTCCACCAGGTTCGCCTCGCCCTGCCGGAAGGTCATCAGCCGGACCAGGTCGCCGACGGTGACCGCCTCCTCGACCAGCGCGGCCATCACCCGCGGCTTGCTGACCGCCACGTCGACGCCCCACTGCTCGGTGAAGAGCCACTCGTTCTCGGCCCGGTTGACCCGGGCGACCACCCGGGGCACCGCGAACTCGGTCTTGGCCAGCAGCGAGACCACCAGGTTGACCTTGTCGTCACCGGTCGCCGCGACCACCACGTCGCAGCCGGCCACGTTGGCCTCCTCCAGGCTGGTCAGCTCGCAGGCGTCGGCCAGCACCCAGTCGGCGGCGGGCACCCGGTCCGGGCGCAGCATCCGGGGCTGGCGCTCGATCAGCATCACCTGGTGGCCGTTGTCGATCAGCTCCTGGGCGATCGAGCGGCCCACGTTGCCGGCGCCGGCGATGGCGATCCGCATGCTCAGAGCCCTCCTTCGGGCGGCGTCGCGGCCACCGTGGTGACCGAGGCGACGATGTCGTCGGTGACCAGCACGTAGAGCTGGTCGCCCTCCTGCACCACGGTGGAGGTGGTGGGCAGCGTGCCGATGCCGAAGCGGGTGAGGTACGCCACCCGCGCCCCGGCCGCCCGCTCCAGCTGGTGCAGCGGCCGCCCGATCCACTCCTTGTGCACCGGCACCTCGACGATCGAGACGGTGCTGGTGGGGTCCCGGAAGATCTCGACGTTGCCCTCGGGGACCAGGTGCCGCAGCATCCGGTCGGCGGTCCACCGGACGGTGGCCACGGTGGGGATGCCGAGCCGTTCGTAGACCTGCGCCCGGCGCTGGTCGTAGATCCGGGCGGCGACGCGGGAGACGCCGAACGTCTCGCGGGCCAGCCGCGCCGAGATGATGTTGGAGTTGTCGCCGCTGGACACGGCGGCGAAGGCGTCCGCGCGCTCGATGCCGGCCTGGCGCAGCACCTCGCCGTCGAAGCCCGCGCCGGTGACGGTGATGCCGGCGAAGTCGGGGCCGAGGCGGCGGAACGCGTCGGCGTCCTGGTCGATCACCGCCACCGAGTGGCCCCGGGCCTCCAGGCTGTGGGCGAGGGTCGAACCGACCCGGCCACAGCCCATGATCACGACATGCACGGTGTCCCTCCCAAAGGTGCCGCCCGGGGGCGGACGGCGGCGTCCTCTGCGAGCGTGCCACGTCCGCCGTGCCGACGGGGGACGACCGTACCCCGCAGGTGCGCGCCGATGGCGATCAGGCACCCCCGACTCCCCGGCGCGCGGTGGTCGTACCCTTAGCGCTTGTGGCCAGTCCCACCTCGCTGCTGAAGCGACTCCTCGTCGGTCGACCGTTCCGGTCCGACCGGCTCCAGCACACCCTGCTGCCCAAGCGCGTCGCCCTGCCGGTCTTCGCCTCCGACGCACTCTCCAGCGTCGCGTACGCCCCCGACGAGATCCTGCTGACGCTCTCCATCGCCGGGGCGTCGGCGTACCTCTTCTCCCCGTGGATCGCGCTCGCCGTCGTCGTGGTGATGCTCACCGTGGTGGCCAGCTACCGGCAGAACGTGCACGCCTACCCGTCCGGCGGCGGGGACTACGAGGTGGCCACGGTCAACCTCGGTCCCCGGGCCGGGGTGGCGGTGGCCAGCGCCCTGCTGGTCGACTACGTGCTCACCGTCGCGGTCTCCGTCTCCTCGGGGGTGGCCAACCTCGGCTCCGTGGTGCCCTTCGTGGCCACCCACAAGGTGCTGATCGCGGTCATCGCGGTGGTGGTGCTGACCGCGATGAACCTGCGCGGGCTGCGCGAGTCGGGCAACGCCTTCGCGATCCCCACCTACGGCTTCATCATCGTGATGGTCGGGATGATCCTCACCGGCCTGGTGCGCGTCTTCGTCCTCGGCGACGACCTGCGCGCGCCCAGCGCCGATCTGGTGATCCAGGCCGAGCACAGCGTGACCGGGTTCGCCCTGATCTTCCTGCTGCTGCGCACCTTCTCCTCGGGCTGCGCCGCGCTCACCGGCGTGGAGGCCATCTCCAACGGCGTGCCCGCGTTCAAGTCGCCGAAGAGCCGCAACGCGGCGACCACCCTGCTGCTGCTCGGCACCATCGCGGTCACCATGCTGGTCGGCATCATCTGGCTGGCCCGGCTGACCGGCCTGCAGTTCGTCGAGGACCCGGAGCTGCAGATCGTCTCCGGCCCCGAGGGGTACGTGCAGAAGACCGTCACCACCCAGCTCGGTGAGACCGTCTTCGGCTCCGGCTCGGTGCTGCTCTACGTGGTCGCCGGGGCCACCGCGCTGATCCTCTTCCTGGCCGCCAACACCGCGTTCAACGGCTTCCCGGTGCTCGGCTCGATCCTGGCCCAGGACCGCTATTTGCCCCGCCAGCTGCACACCCGGGGCGACCGGCTGGCCTTCTCCAACGGCATCGTCTTCCTCGCCGTCTTCGCCATCGTGCTGATCGTCGGTTTCCAGGCCGAGGTCACCAAGCTCATCCAGCTCTACATCGTCGGGGTGTTCGTCTCCTTCACGCTCTCCCAGGCCGGCATGATCCGGCACTGGAACCGGCACCTGCGTACCGAGCGGGACCCGGAGCGGCGGCGGCGGATGCTCCGGTCCCGGGCGATCAACACCTTCGGCATGGCGATGACCGGCACCGTCCTGGTCATCGTGCTGCTCACCAAGTTCCTGCTCGGCGCGTGGATCGCGATCGCCGCGATGGCCGTGATCTACCTGCTGATGCTCGCCGTCCGCCGGCACTACGACCGGGTCGCCGCCGAGCTGGAACCGACCGAGGCGCGCGGCGTGCTGCCCGCCCGCAACCACGCGATCGTCCTGGTCAGCAAGCTGCACCAGCCGACCCTGCGGGCCATCGCGTACGCCCGGGCGACCCGGCCGGACACGCTCACCGCCGTGACGGTGAACGTCGACGAGAAGGACACCCGGCAGCTCCAGGCGGAGTGGCAGCAGCGCGAGATGCCCGTCCCGCTCACCGTGGTCGACTCGCCGTACCGGGAGATCACCCGGCCGATCCTCAACTTCGTGGCCAACACCCGCCGGGAGTCGCCCCGTGACGTGGTCACCGTCTTCATCCCCGAGTACGTCGTCGGCCGCTGGTGGGAGAATCTGCTGCACAACCAGAGCGCGCTGCGCCTCAAGGGGCGGCTGCTCTTCGAGCCGGGCGTGATGGTGACCAGCGTGCCGTGGCAGCTCGCGTCGACCGCCAGCAAGAACCTGGACCGGCTCGACGCCACGCTCAGCCGTACGCCCGCCCGGGGGCCCCGGGTGGCCCCGCGCAGCACCCTGCCGCCGAGCGTGCCGCCGGCGGTCCCCGCGCCGCCCGGCGAGAGCGGCCCGACCGGAGGTGACCGCACGTGAGCGCCGTGGACGAGCAGGCCGGCGGCGTGCCGGACGCGGGGGAGCGACGGGGGCTGGAGGAGGCCGAGCGGGTCGAGCTGACCGTCGGCCCGGTCGCCCCCGGCGGGCACTGCGTGGCCCGGGTCGACGGCCAGGTGGTTTTCGTCCGGCACGCGCTGCCCGGCGAGCGGGTGGTGGCCGAGGTGACGGAGCTGCACAAGGGCTTCGCCCGCGCCGACGCGGTCGAGATCCTGACCGCCTCCCCGGACCGGGTCGAGCAGCCCTGCCCGTACGCCAAGCCGGGCCGCTGCGGCGGCTGTGACCTGCAGCACGTCACGCCCGCCGCCCAGCTGGACTGGAAGACCGCCGTGGTGCGCGAGCAGCTCACCCGCCTGGGCGGGCTCACCGCGGCCGAGGTGGACGCGCTCGGCGTGGCCGTCGAGGCGCTGCCCGGCGGGCAGCTGGGCTGGCGCACCCGGGTCCGCTACGCCGTCGACGCCGCCGGCCGGGCCGGGCTGCTCAAGCACCGTTCGCACGAGGTGGTCCCGATCGCGCGCTGCCTGATCGCCCACCCGGCGATCCAGGAGCTGCCGGTGCTCACCGAGTCGGGCGCGCGCTGGCCGGACGCCGAGGCGGTCGAGACCGTCGCCTCCACCGGCGGGGACGTCAGCGTCGCCACCGTCGCCGAGGGGGTGGCCACGCCGGTCAGCGGGCCGGAGACCGTCCGCGAGGTGGCCGCCGGCCGGAACTGGACGCTGCCCGCCGCCGGTTTCTGGCAGGTGCACCCGGCTGCCGCCGACACCCTGGTCGGGGCGGTGCTGGAGCTGCTCGACCCGCGCCCCGGCGAGTCCGCCTGGGACCTGTACGGCGGGGCCGGGCTCTTCGCCGCCGCCCTCGCCGGCCGGGTCGGCCCGCAGGCCCGGATCACCCTGGTCGAGTCCTCCGCGCAGGGCGTCGCCGCCGCCCGGGAGAACCTGGTCGACCTGCCCCGGGTGGAGGTGGTCGCCGCCCGGGTGGAGACCGCGCTGGCCCGCCGCCGGATCACCGGCCCGGTCGACCTGGTGGTGCTCGACCCGCCCCGCTCCGGCGCGGGCGCGCCCGTGGTGCGCGACGTGGTCGCCGCCGGGCCGC
Source organism: Micromonospora sp. URMC 105 (assembly GCF_051386295.1). NCBI lineage: Bacteria > Bacillati > Actinomycetota > Actinomycetes > Micromonosporales > Micromonosporaceae > Micromonospora > Micromonospora sp. URMC 105. Next base: position 13,658 of record NZ_JBPQTL010000037.1, read on the forward strand.
GCGCGGTCGCGTACGTGGCCTGCGACCCGGCCGCCTTCGCCCGGGACGTGCGCACCTTCACCGGGCTCGGCTGGCGGCTCGCCGCGCTGCGCGGGTACGACCTGTTCCCGATGACCCAGCACGTCGAGTGCGTGGGGTTGTTCCTGCCACCCGCCCGGTGACTAGCCTGACCCGATGAAGATCGTCGGGTTGATGTCCGGCACCTCGTACGACGGGGTGGACGTGGTCGCCGCCGAGTTCACCGCCGACGGCGACACCCTGTGGATGCGTCCGCTGGGGCACCGCGGGCTGGACTACGACGACGCCCTGCGCGAGTCGATCGGCGCGCTGCTGCCGCCGGCGGCCACCACGATCGAGGCGGTCTGCCGGCTGGACAACGCCCTCGGCGAGGTCTTCGCCACCGCCGCCGCGCTCGGCGTCGAGCTGGCCGGCGGGCGGGCCGACCTGGTGGTCTCGCCCGGTCAGACGGTCTTCCACTGGGTCGACGGGGGCACCACCCGGGGCACCCTGCAGCTCGGCGCGCCGGCCCGGGTCGCCGCCCGGGTGGGCGTACCCGTGCTGTCGGACCTGCGCGCGGCGGACGTCGCCGCCGGCGGGCAGGGCGCGCCGCTGGTCCCGGCCTTCGACGCGCTGCTGCTCGACCCGGCCGGCGGGCCGCGCGCGGCGCTCAACCTGGGCGGCATCGCCAACCTCACCGTGGTGGCCCCGGGCCAGCCGGTGCTCGGGTACGACGTCGGCCCGGCCAACGCGCTGCTCGACGCGGCGGCCCGGCGCCTCCTCGGTCGCCCCTGCGACCTCGACGGCGCCCGCGCGGCGGCCGGGCGGGTGCACGCCGGGCTGCTCGACGCGCTGCTCGCCGAGACGTACTACGCCGCGCCGCCGCCCAAGTCCACCGGCAAGGAGCTCTTCCACCCCGGCTACCTGGACGAGCGGCTGGCCGCGCTGGGGGAGCCGGTGGCCCCGGACGACGTGCTCGCCACGCTGACCGAGCTGACCGCCCGGACGGTGGCCGCCGCGTGCGACCGGCACCGGGTCACCGAGGTGGTCGCCGCCGGCGGGGGAGTGCGCAACCCCACACTCCTGGGCCGGCTGGCCGCCCTCGGCGCGGGGCGCTGGCGGCTGCGCACCACCGACGAGCTCGGCGTGCCGGCGCAGGCCAAGGAGGCGTACGCGTTCGCCCTGCTCGGCTGGCTCTCCTGGCACGGGCTGCCCGGAGCGATCCCCTCGGTCACCGGCGCCCGGCGGCCGGCCGTGCTGGGCTCCTGGACCCCGGCCGGGCCGGCGCACGGGGCGACCCCGCCCGCGCCGCCGCGCCGGTTGGTCGTCGCGGCGTGAATCTGGGAGCCGGCTGGGATGATCCACGGCCGAGCTGCGCCCTGGGGGACGGCCGATAGACTCTGTCGTCATGAGTGTTGAAGAGGGCACGGCCAACCACGGTCGGTTGCTGGGCGCCGTCCGCGGTCCGCAGGACGTCAAGCGGATGACCGCCGAGCAGCTGGACATCCTCGCCGCCGAGATCCGTGACTTCCTGATCGCCAAGGTCTCCCGCACCGGCGGGCACGTCGGGCCGAACCTGGGCGTGGTGGAGCTGACCCTGGCCATGCACCGGGTCTTCGACTCTCCGCGGGACCGGCTCCTGTTCGACACCGGCCACCAGGCCTACGTGCACAAGATCCTCACCGGGCGGCAGGACGGCTTCGACAAGCTGCGCCAGCGCGGTGGGCTCTCCGGCTACCCCAGCCAGGCCGAGAGCGAGCACGACCTGATCGAGAACTCGCACGCCTCCACCGCGCTGTCGTACGCCGACGGGCTGGCCAAGGCGTACGCGCTGCGCGGCGAGCAGCGCAGCGTGGTCGCGGTCGTCGGCGACGGCGCGCTCACCGGCGGCATGTGCTGGGAGGCGCTGAACAACATCGCCACCTCCGGCAACCCCCTCGTGATCGTGGTCAACGACAACGGCCGGTCGTACTCGCCGACCATCGGCGGCCTCGCCGACCACCTCTCCTCGCTGCGGCTCAACCCCAGCTACGAGAAGGTCCTCGACACCGTCAAGGACGCCCTCGGCTCCACCCCGCTGGTCGGCAAGCCGATGTACGAGGTGCTGCACGCGGTCAAGAAGGGCATCAAGGACGCGGTCGCCCCGCAGGCGATGTTCGAGGACCTCGGCATCAAGTACGTCGGCCCGGTCGACGGGCACGACATCGCCGCGATCGAGTCGTCGCTGCGCGCCGCGAAGAACTTCGGCGGCCCGGTGATCGTGCACGCGGTCACCCGCAAGGGCTACGGCTACCGCCCGGCCGAGGAGGACGAGGCGGACTGCCTGCACGGTCCGGGCGCCTTCGACGCCGAGACCGGCAAGCTGCTCGCCGCGCCCTCGGTCAAGTGGACCCAGGTCTTCGCCGACGAGCTGGTGGCGATCGCCGACGAGCGGCCCGACGTGGTGGGCATCACCGCCGCCATGGCGGAGCCCACCGGCATCGCCACCCTGGCCCGCAAGCACCCCGAGCGGGTGTACGACGTCGGCATCGCCGAGCAGCACGCCGCCACCTCGGCCGCCGGCCTGGCGATGGGCGGGCTGCACCCGGTCGTGGCGGTCTACGCCACCTTCCTCAACCGCGCCTTCGACCAGGTCCTGCTGGACGTGGCGATGCACAAGCTGCCGGTGACCTTCGTGCTGGACCGGGCCGGCATCACCGGCCCCGACGGGCCGAGCCACTACGGCATCTGGGACATGTCCGTCTTCGGCGTGGTGCCCGGGCTGCGCATCGCCGCGCCCCGGGACGCCGGCAGCCTCCGCGAGGAGCTGCGCGAGGCGGTCGCCGTCGACGACGGCCCGACCATCGTCCGCTTCCCGACCGGCACCGTCGCCGCCGACCTGCCGGCCGTGCGCCGGGTCGGCACCGTCGACGTGCTGGCCGAGTCGGCGCGTACCGACGTGCTGCTGGTCGCGGTCGGCTCCTTCGGCCAGCTGGGCATGGAGGTCGCCGCCCGCCTCGCCGAGCAGGGCTACGGCGTGACCGTGGTCGACCCGCGCTGGGTGCGCCCGGTCCCGGCCGAGCTGGTCGAGCTGGCCGCCGGGCACCGGCTCGTGGTCACGGTCGAGGACGGCGTGCGGGTCGGCGGGGTCGGTGACGCGCTCGCCCAGGCGATGCGGGACGCCGACGTCCGGGTGCCGCTGCGCGACCTCGGCGTGCCCGCGGACTGGCACCCGCACGGCACCCGCGCGCAGATCCTCGGCGACCTGGGGCTCACCGCGCAGGACGTGGCGCGCGACGTCACCGGCTGGATCTCCGGCCTGGACGCGCAGTCGGTGGAGCCGGTCCGGCTGCGGGCCAGCGAGGCCAGCTCCAACTGATCGTCATGACGAGGGCGGTCCCGGCACACCGGGACCGCCCTCGTCGCGTTCCGGCCTCTCGCCGTCGCCCGCCCTCGTCGCCCGCCCTCGCGTCGTGCCCGCCCCCGTCGGCACCGGGCCGGGACGCGGCGGCGGCGGTGCGCTCACCGGCCAGCGAGCGCGGTGGGCCGGCCGCCGCTACCAATCTGATGTCATCGATGACTCGGTCGGCTGGCGGAGGCTGTCGCCCGCCTCGAGCGGGTCGAGCTGGTTGGCCGGCGCGAGTTGTGGCTCGCCGCCTCGAGCGGATCGAGCTGGTCGGCTGGTGCGAGCCGTCGCTCGCCGCCTCGAGCGGGTCGAGCTGGTCGGCCGGCGCGACCCTCGATGCCGCGGTGCCGGTGCCGGGACGGCACCTGCGGCGCTGAGTCGTTCACGTCATCAGGTTCGTAGGCATGGCGACGGCCGGTCGGGGTACCGGCGACCGGAACCTGCACCAGCGTGGCGAGCGGTCGGCTCCGGCCGACCGGGGCCGGCACGGCCGGGTCAGCGACCGCCGACGGAGCGGTAGTAGGTCTTCTCCGCGCCGGCCAGGCTGAAGGTCTGCTTCGCGGCCGGCATCGGCACCACCGCCAGGCCGGGACGGTCCACCAGCCGGGGCGTGCCCGGCGGCGTCGAGAGCGAGGCGTCGCGGTTGCCCCGCCAGGTGAGCACCACCAGCGGCTGCCCGGGCACCGGCAGCACGTACGTCTGCAGGGGGTTGGACCGGTCGGCCGGGGACACCACCGGCTCGCCGCCGTCGGCAGGGCGGTAGACCACCGCCGTCATCGGGCCGGCGTCCGTCTCCCAGGTCAGCTGCTCCAGGTCGCCCGGGTCGCCGCCGCCCAGCGCCATCTCGCCGATCGCGCGGACCGTCACCTTCTCCATCGGCCACGACTCGGGCGTCGAGCGGGGTGCGTCCCGGTCGCCGATGCGGCGCGGCATGCTGCCGAAGGGGCCCCGCTCGTCGGCGAGCACGCAGGTGTCCAGCCCGTCCAGGGCCCGGCGGCCCGAGCCGGTCTCGTCCCGGACCAGCGGGTAGCGGGGGTCGACGGTGGCGGTGCCGAGGTCGAGCAGGCGCTCTGCGGCGCGACCGCGCGGCAGAGACTCGGTGGCCCGCAGCGTCGCGGTGACCGGCACGGCCGCGCAGGCCGGCACGGCGACCGGGCGGCTCAGCCCGTCGGTGCGCACCAGCGCCCGGCCGTCCGGCCCGAGCAGCCGCTCCACCCGGCCCGAGGTGAGGTAGCGGCGGCCCTCGGCGAGCTGCACCGGCAGCACGTCGGCGTAGGCGAGGTAACCGGGGTCGGTGTACTCGCTGGCCCGGGTCACGGTGTAGCGGCCGCCGTCGCCGGTGAGCTGCAGCAGCCAGGACGCGCCCTCGCCGGGCACGTCGGCGGCGACCAGGGCCAGCCGGGTGCCGTCGACCTCACCGGAGAAGAGGATGCCCGAGGAGGGCAGGTGGGCGCGGTCGTCGATCGGCGAGCGCCAGGCGCGTACCGCCTCGGTCACCGCCCGCGTGGCGGCGGCGTCCCCGGCGAGCGAGCCGCGCGGCGGCCAGACCGGCAGCGTGCCGTCCAGGCTGTCGTAGCCGACCCGCAGCTCGCGGGTCGACCGGTCGGCGACCGGGCCACAGGCGGTCACGGCCAGCACCATGGTGAGCAGTGCGGTGGCCGTCGTGCCGCGGCGGCGGACTGAAGCCACCTGAACGCCTCCCGATCGCCTCGCCGTCGTTGCCGGAAGCCCACATGGTACGCAATGGTCTCCGCGCACCTCGCGGCCGTGTCCGACGGCCACAAGGGACAGCAACAGCGATTTCGGGCTATTCTCCGGCTCCGGTAGACTCCGCCGACTGTGACGTCTGTCGAGCCCCGTGGCGCCTCCGCACCGGACCCCGACGCCGCCGGGGGCTCCGTCCGCGGCGCCACGGCGACCGTGACCGCGCCCCCTGTCCTCGATCCGCCGGTCGAACAGGTACCGGCCACCGGCGCGCCGGTCGACCGGGCGGCGACCGTGGACGCGCCGGCGCGGGGCGTACCCGACAGGCGGCCGGCGACGGCGGACCGCGACGGTGCGGCGGCGCCCGCGTGGCGGCGGTGGCGCTGGACGTCCCGGCGCAAGGACCTCACCGTCTACGGCATCTTCCTGCTCGCCGCGCTCTGGGTGACCAACCAGATCTGGGTCGACCCGGCCGGTCGGGTCGCCTCGCTCTACAGCAGCGACCCCGCGCAGGTGCAGTTCTTCCTCGCCCACTCGGTGCGGGTGGTGCTGCACGGCGAGTTCCCGTTCTTCACCGACCAGTTCAACTACCCCGACGGCGTCAACCTGATGGCCAATACGGCCGTGCTGGCGCTGGGCATCCCGATGGTGCCGGTCACCCTGCTCTTCGGACCCGCCGTGTCGTTCGTGGTGCTGGTCACCCTCGGCCTGTCCGGCACCGCCGCCGCCTGGTACCACGTGTTCTCCCGGCACCTGGTCCGCCGCCGGCTGGCCGCCGCGGTCGGCGCCTGGTTCTGCGGGTTCTCACCGGCGATGCTGTCGCACGCCAACTGGCACCCGAACATCATCTCCCAGTTCCTGCTGCCGTTCATCGTCTGGCGGGTGATGGTGCTGACCCGCTCCACCCGGCCGGTGCGCGACGGCGCGTTGCTGGCCCTGCTGGTCACCGCGCAGGCGTTCATCAACGAGGAGATCCTGCTCTTCACCGCGCTGGCCTGCGGCGTCTTCCTGACCGCGATGGTGGTGCAGCGGCCCGCGCTGTGGTCGGTGGCCTGGCGTCCCCTGGCCAAGGGGCTGCCGGTGTGCACGCTGCTGGCGGGATCGCTGCTGGCGTACCCGCTCTACATCCAGTTCGCCGGGCCGATGGCGTACCACGGGCTCAGCGACGCGGTCCGCGACTACGGCAACGACATCGCCGCCTTCTTCGCCCCCGGCTCGCCGACCTTCGGCGGCAACGAGCGGGCGAACGTGAACCTGGCGCCGAACTACTCCGAGGAGAACGCCTTCTTCGGCTGGAGCCTGTCGCTGCTCGCCGTCGGCATCGTCGTCTGGCTGCGCCGCGAGGTGCTGGTCCGGGCGCTCGCCGCGACCGGGTTCTTCTTCGCCGTGCTCTCCCTCGGCGAGCGGGTGTCCTGGTGGGACCGGAACCTCTTCACCGGCCCGTGGGACCTGCTGGTCCGGCTGCCGCTGCTCGACGCGGTGGTGCCGACCCGGTTCGCCCTGATCACCAGCGTGGTGATCGGCATGCTGCTGGCGCTGGCCGTGCAGCGGGCCTGGACGCTGCGCGGCGCCGAGTGGCGGCACGCCAAGACGGTCACCGTCGCCGCCCTGGTGCTCGCGCTGCTGCCGATCGTGCCGATGCCGCTGAAGGTGACCTCCCGCCCGCCGGTGCCGGCCTTCATCACCGCCGACCGCTGGCGGCAGTACGTGGGCCCGGACCAGACTCTGGTGCCGGTGCCCGTGCCGAGCATGGGCAACACGCACGGCATGCGGTGGGCCGCCTCCACCAACCTCGACTTCAAGATCCCCGGCGGCTACTTCCTCGCCCCGCGCAACGGCAACACCGGTGACCCGGGTCGCTTCGGCGGCCGGCCCAGCGGCATCGGCGAACTGCTCGACGAGGTCGCCACCACCGGGCGCAGCCCCAAGCTCAACGACCGGCAGCGCCGTCGCTGCCTGGACGAGCTGCGCCACTGGAACGCGGCGGTCCTGGTGCTGCCGGTGGGCCACCAGCACGCCGAGCCGCTGCGGCGCACCGTCGAGCAGCTGGTCGGCCCGGCGAAGCGGGAGCTGGACGTCTGGGTGTGGGACGTCCGGCCGCTGACCGCCCGTACCGCCTGACCCCGGCGGTGCCCGGGCCGCCGGCCCGGGCCCGCTCGGCCGACCGGCGGACGCCCGGGCGGCGGCGTCAGCCGACCAGCGGGCGGACGTCCCAGAGCCACACGTCGTCGACCCGCTGCGCCGGCCCGATCAGGCCGGTCATCAGCTCCCGCAGCACCGCCTCGCGCGGGTGGGCGCCGAGCACCACCACCGAAGCCTTCCAGTAGCGCAGGTCCTCCACCGCCTGGCGGCGGTTCTCCTCGGTCAGCGCCGGCACCGTGCCGGTGTCCATCGAGGTGTAGATCAGCGTGCTGGTGGGCCGGTTGGGGGCGCCGAAGACGCCCTCGCCGTCCAGGTTGGGCCCGATGAAGTAGCCGCCCGGCACCGGGAACTCGTGCCCGGTCAGCGCGCTCCAGCGCAGCGTGGGCAGGCCGTGCACGTTGCTCGGGATGGGCACCGGTACCAACGTGCGGCCCGCCGGCACGTACGGGCGCCACCCGCCCGCGGTGATGAAGTGCGGCGGCGGCTCCACCGGCTGCGCCGGCAGCGGGCGCGGAAACAGCGGCAGCACGGCGAGCGTGATCGCCGCGTACCCGACCGGCCGGACCCAGCGCCCCCGGGCCGCCCGGCCGGTGGTCGCCGCCCGGCCGGCGTCGTCGGCCGCCGCGCGGGGCGCGGGCACCCGGGCGCGACCGTAGCCCGCCGCCGCGTCCCAGGCGAGCGCGAGCAGGACGCCGACCGCCGCGACCACCACCAGGGCCAGCCGGGTCGGCATCATCATCTCCACCAGCGGCAGGTCGTCCGGGATGTACGCCCACGGGCCGTCGACCGTCGTCTCCACGCCGTCGAAGCGCACCTTCGGCCCGATCGAGGCGAGGGTGAAGACCAGCACCAGCACACCGGCGATCCGGGCCGGCAGCGAGCGACGCCAGAGCAGCACCAGGGCGGCCAGCGCCACCAGCACCAGCGGCCAGCCGAACCAGGTGTTCTGCTCGGTCAGGCCGATGGTCTTCTCCACCGCCTCGTCACCGGCCACCGTGTCCCGGGCGAAGGTGACGAAGGCCATCAGGTCCTCGCCCCAGTTGTGGAAGACCCCACCCTGCAGGCCGCGGTAGGACTGCGGGCCGTTGAACTGGTACCAGATCGGGTAGGCGGTCAGCAGCAGGGCCAGCCCGCCGCCGACGCCGAGCGCGGCCAGGAAACCGCCCGCCCGGGCCCGCGCCGCGCGCGGCCGCTGCACCGCGTACGTCAGCACCAGCACCAGGCAGGCCAGCGCGGTGAGCAGCAGCATCTCCTCGTTGATGAAGATCTGGTACGCCACCAGCAGCCCCAGCACGATGCCGTCGCGCCGCCACCGGCCCGGCTCGCTGCCCAGTCGCAGCACCCGGACCACGATCACCGGCAGCAGGAAGTTGGAGACGAAGTTCGGCTGCCCGTTGGCGTGGTGCACGATGCCCGGCGCGAAGCCGAGGAAGGCGCCGCTCACGAAGGCCGCCGCCCGCGAGCGCACCAGGTGGCGCGAGAGCATCCAGTACGAGGTGCCCGCGGTCGCGGCCAGCGCGCCGCCCAGGTAGAGCGCGTACGTCACCTGTGGACCGAAGAGGAGGGTGACCGGGGCCAGCGGCAGGGTCATGCCCAGCAGTGAGGTGTTGGCCATCATGTTCACCCCGTCCGGGGCGTTCTGCCGGGCGCTGAAGAGCGGATTCTCCAGGTGCCGCACCGAGTACGCCCCGTGCGAGAAGAGCCACTCGAACCAGCTGTGGTCGGTCGGCAGGTGCGACGAGACCCGGTGCTGCACGTCCACCCAGTAGTTCAGGCACACGAAAACACCGAGCAGCACATAGGCTCCGATGGCCAGCATGTCGGCCCGGCTCGGGCGCCGACGGGGCCGCCCTGGCGGGTCGGCCGCGACGGGCTCGACCGTCTCGGGCGCGGACGTCGGGTTCAACGAGGGATCTACCACCGGCACAGCCACGACGGGCCATCGTACAGGCGGTGACGCGTCGTGCCCGCCGGGCCGGTGGGGCGTCCCGCAGGGTGCGCCGGCGGCCGGCGGTCGGGGAGGTCGGACGTGGCGCTGATCGATCTGGGTGACGTCCGCGAGGAGCCGGTGCCGGCCCGGCGTCCGCCACGCGACGCCGGCCGCCCGGCCCGGGTGGCGGCCGCGCTCGTGCTCACCCTCGTCTCGCTGGCCGGGGCGGCCCCGACGACGCCGCCGACCAGCTTCACCGTGCCGGCCCGGCCGTCCACGAGGGCCCTGCTCCAGGACGACCGGCTCTTCCTGGTGGAGCCGGTCGACGGCCCGGGCGGGCAGGGCGGGGGATTGACCGCGTACGCCGTGCCGGCAACCGGGCGGGGTGCGCTCGCTCCGCTGTGGCGGGTGCCGCTGCCGCCCTCGCGCAATGCCGACGCCCTCTCCGTCCACCGGGACGTGGTGCTGGTCACCGGGGACGTGTCGGAGGACGGGCCGGGCACCATTTTCGCGTTCGACGTGGCCACCGGGCGGCTGCGGTGGCAGCGGCCGGGTGGCGAGGTCCTGCCGGCCGGGGATGCGCTGCTCACCGTGGAGGGCGGTGGTGCGGAGCCGGGGCGGGTCAGCTCCGTCGACCCGGGCACCGGTCTCCTCGCCTGGTCGGTGCCGACGTCGGTGCACGCCGGCTACCGCTACGGGCCCGACGGGGTGGACCGGATCGTGGTCGGTCTCCCCTCCGGGCAGATCGAGGTCCGGGACGCCCGCAGCGGGGCGCAGCTGCGCAGCGCCCACCTCAACCCCGGCGAACTCCCGGTGCACCACCGGAGCCAGCCCGTCGGCGACCTGCTGCTGGTGGTCCGGGACCAGGCCGCCCTCGTCACCGCCTACGGGCTGGACGGGCTGGAGCGCCGCTGGGAGATCCGGCTGGGGCTGGTGGCCTACTTCAACACCTGCGGACCGTTGCTCTGCGCGTACGGGCAGACCGGCGGCATGTGGGCGCTGGACCCCGCCAGCGGTGCCGTCCGGTGGCGCGCCACCCGCTGGAACGGCAACGGGCCGGCGCAGGGCGGCCGGGTGCCGGTCACCGGGCCGGGCACCGGGAGCCAGGACGCGTTGGCGATCCTCGACACGGCCACCGGCGAGGTCGTCGACGACCTGGGCGACTGGGACCTGATCGGGGGGCATCCGACCGAGGGCCGGCTGATCGGGGCGCGGCGGGACGGCGACGACCGGCTGACGGTGGCCGAAGTGGACGTGGCCGGTGGCCGGACCCGCACCCTCGACGTGCTCGCCGACGTCAGCGGCGACTGCCAGACCGCCGGGCGGCTGCTGGTCTGCCGCCGGGTCGGCGGCAGCTACGGGATCTGGAGGCTGGAACGGTGACCGTCATCGACCTGGGCGAGCTGGGGCGCGCCGACGAACAGACCCCGTCGCCGCGACCACCCCGGTCGGGGGGCCGCCCGCTGCGTCTCGCGCTGGTCGCCCTGCTGGCCCTGCTGAGCCTGGCCGGGGCGGTGCCCGGGCCGCGGCCGCCGGTCCGGCTGGCCGTGCCGGCCGGTCCCGAACCCGGTCAGCTCCTCTCCGACCTGCTCGTGCGCGCCGTGCCGACCTCCGCCGCGTCCGCCCGGGAACTCGTCGCCGTGGGGCTCGCCGACGGGCGGGTCCGCTGGCGGTCACCGCTGCCGGCCGGGCACCAACTGGCGCTGGTGGACGAGGTGGGCGGGAACGTGGTGGTCACCTCGGACCCGGGCGGCGAGCCGGAGTCCGCGCTGCTCGACCACGACAGCGGGCGGGTGCGGTGGCGCCAGCCCGGGGTCGCGGTGCCGACCCGTGACGGCGGCCTGCTGCTGGAGAAGATGGAGCCCGACCGGATCAGGGTGCGGGGCGTCGACCCCGGCTCCGGGGCGGTGCGCTGGTCGGCCACCGCCGGCGCGGGCACGCTCGGATACCGGTACGACGACCGGGGCGTCGCGCAGGTCGTCCTGATCACGAACGCCGGCCGGGTCGAGGTGCGGGACTCGGACACGGGTCGGCTGGGCAGCGCCTTCCAGGTCCCGCCGGCGCGTGGCCCGGCGGCGGACTACACCCAGGTCGCCGGGGACGTGCTGCTGACCGACGGCGGTCCGGGCCAGGTTGCCGCCTACGACCTCGACACCGGGGACCTGCGGTGGCGGACACCGGTGGACCCGGCCAATCCGTTCGCGCGGGCCTGCGGCGGCGGGATCTGCGTGGCGCAGGGCGACACCGGGACCCGGGTGCTCGACCCGAGCACCGGGCGGGTGCGCTGGACCGACGACCGGTGGTCCCCCGCCTGGCCGCTCGGCGACCAACTGCTGGCGATCGGCTCGGGTCCGGGCGGGGACAGGGAAAGCTTCGCGCTGCTCGACCCCGCCACCGGCCGGATGCGCGTCGAACTGGGGCCGTGGCAGCCGATCAGCACCGAGGTCGCCGGCGGGCGGCTGGTCGAGGGGCGGATGCTGACGGTCCGGCCGCTCTCCGGCGGCCGGATGCTCCTGGGCGAGCTGGACCTCGGCACGGGTGAGGTGCGCCCCCTCGACGTGCTGCCCGGCGGCTGGGACTTCTGCACCCACCGGGGTCGCGCCGTCACCTGCTGGGGAGCGAAGAGTGAACTGGGGCTGTGGCGGCTGCCCGGCTGATCACCAGTTCCGCTGGGCCGGCGGCGCGGGCAGCGGCACCGACGCCGGGTGCACCACGTACGCCGCCCCGCCGCTGCCCTCCTGCCAGGCCGCCTCGAAGCGGGCCCGGTCCACGGTCCGGCGTACCGACGCGTCGTCGGGGGCGTACGGGTCGTTGAGCACCGGGTCGCCGCCGTCGGTGAAGCCGACCAGCACCATCAGGTGCCCCCGGGTGTCGTAGTCCAGCCCGGGCACCTCGCCGGCGCGGAACGCCGCGGAGACCACCAGCGGTACGCCGGCGGCCACGAACGCCTCCGCCTCGGTCAGCGAGCGCAGCCGGGTGACGAACGCCTCCACTCCGTGCAGGCCGGCGTACGCGGTGTTGAACGCCCAGTTGCCGGCCCCGGCGTACGCGTGGTCGTAGCAGTGCCGGGCGGCGTGCACCACGACCGGGCGGGGGCCGGGCGGCGCCACCCAGGCGTACCGGTCGGCCGCCGGCCCGGCGCCCCAGTAGTCCAGCACCATCGAGGTGCAGGTGGGGCTGCACCAGGAGTCACCGCCGCCGCCCCAGCGCGACTCGCCCGCGGTGTGCCGGCGCTGGGAGTAGCGCGGCACGTCCAGCACGACGCCCCACGCGCCCGGCACCCCCACCGGCCCGGCGGTCCGCCCCGCGGTCGGCTCGGTGGCCGGTCCAATGTCCGGCCCGTCCACCGGTGAAGCGGTCACGCGGGGGATCGGGCCGGAGGCGACCGCGCCGACCGTGCGCAGCAGCGGGCCGGCCGTCGCACCCACCGGGCGCAGCAGGGTCACCCGGACCTGCCAGCCGGTCACCGTGGCCGCCCCGACCACCAGCGTGTCGCAGTCCACCCGGGCGTGCGGGTCGCGCTGCCCCGGCACCGAGGTGCGCCGTACCGTCTCCTCGCCCTCGGCCCAGCGAGCCAGCGCGTACCAGGCGGTGGTGGGGACGTCCGCGTGCCAGCCGCGCAGCTCCACCTCGACCCAGCAGCCCGGCGGCGTCCGCGCCGTCCAGGAGGGCACCACCTCGGCCACGGCGAAGCCGGCCGGCACCGGGGGAGCGGTCCAGCTACCGGCCTCGTACGTCGCGCCGTCGTGCGCGCGCCGGTCGACCGGGTCGGCCAGCTCCAGGCCGCCGGCGGTGGCCCGGACCCCGACGCCGGTGCCGAGGCGCGCGTCGGCGGTGAGGCGGAAGCCCCGGTAGGCGATGTGCCTCCCGACCGGTGTCACGGTCACTCCCCTGCCTCTGCGTAGATCGGTGCCGAAAGCATTCCGTACTCCGGAGCTTTCATGCAACGGCTGCGGTGGGCGACGGCTGTTTGGCGGCCGGCACTAGGTTGACGGGCAGGTCGGCGAGGAGGTCGGGATGCGGGTGCTGGTGGTCGAGGACGAGCGGAACCTCGCCGACGCGATCGCGCGGGGGCTGCGCAAGCGCGGCATGGCGGTCGACGTGGCGTACGACGGCGACGCCGGCCACGAGGCCGCCTTCGTCACCCGGTACGACGTGGTGGTCCTCGACCGGGACCTGCCGGGTGTGCACGGCGACCAGATCTGCGCGGACCTGGCCGCCTCCGGCACGCTGACCCGGGTGCTGATGCTGACCGCCAGCGACAGCGTCGCCGACCGGGTGGAGGGTCTCGGCCTGGGCGCCGACGACTACCTGCCCAAGCCGTTCGCCTTCGACGAGCTGGTCGCCCGGGTGCAGGCGCTCGGCCGGCGAGCCACCCCCGCCGCCCCGCCGGTGCTGGCGGTGGGCGACGTGGTGATCGACCCGGCCCGGCGGGTGGTCACCCGGGCCGGTACGCCGGTCGACCTGACGAACAAGGAGTTCGGCGTCCTCTGCGAGCTGGTCAAGGCGCGCGGCGCGGTGGTCTCCAGCGAGGAACTGCTGGAGCGGGTCTGGGACGCCAACACCGATCCCTTCACCACCATCGTCCGGGTCACCGTGATGACCCTGCGCAAGAAGCTCGGCGACCCACCGCTGATCGAGACGGTCGTCGGCGCGGGCTACCGCACGGCCGAGGTGGCCGCGTGAGCGCGCGGCTGCGGCCGACCCTGCGGCTGCGGTTGACCCTGCTCAACGGGGTGCTGCTGGTCGGCGCCGGGGCGGTGCTGGTGGTGCTGGCCTGGCTGCTGGTCCGCGACGCGCTGCGTCCGAGCGACGAGCTGCGGCCGGGCACCACCGTGCTGCTGGCCGACGGCCGGACGCTGGACGCGGCCGAATGGCAGCGCCAGCTGGTCGACGCCGCCTCGCAGGAGCTGCTGCTGAAGGGCCTCGTCGCGCTGCTGGCGATCAGCGTGGTCGGGGTGGCCGGGGCGTACCTGGTGGCCGGCCGGGCGCTGCGCCCGCTGCACCAGGTGACCGCCACCGCGCAGCGGCTCGGCGAGGCCACCCTCGACCAGCGGATCGGCTGGTCCGGGGCGGACGACGAGGTGGCCGAGCTGGCTCGCACGTTCGACGCGATGCTGGACCGGATAGCCGCCGCGTTCGAGTCGCAGAGGCGCTTCGTCGCCAACGCCTCGCACGAGCTGCGCACACCGCTGGCGGTGATGCGTACCGAGATCGACGTGACGCTCAGCGACGAGGACGCCGACACCGCCGAGTACCGCCGGATGGCCACCGTGGTGCGCGACGCCTCGGAGCGGGCCAACGGCCTGGTGGACGCGCTGCTGGTGCTGGCCCGCAGCGAGGCGCAGATCGGTCGCCGGCTGGCCCGGCGCACCGAGTTCGACCTGGCCACCGGCACATCCAACGCGCTGTCCGCGATGGCCCGGGAGGTGGAGCGGATCGGGTTGCGGGTGCAGACCTCGCTCCGGCCCGCCCCGGTGGTCGGCGACCCCGGGCTGCTGGACCGGCTGGCCGGCAACCTGATCGAGAACGCGGTCCGCTACAACCATCTGCACGGGCAGCTCTGGGTCCGTACCGACACCGACGGGCGCACCTCCCGGCTGGTGGTGGGGAACACCGGGTTCGAGGTGGACCAGGCCGACGTGCCGGGGCTGTTCGAGCCGTTCCGGCGGGGCGGGCGCGAGCGGACCGGGGCGCGTGGCTCCGGGCTGGGGCTCTCCATCGTCCGGGCGGTCTGCGACGCCCACGGGGGCACCGTGACGGTGCTCGCCCGCTCCGGCGGCGGCCTGGAGGTGATGGTGGCCCTGCCGGCCGCCGACGTCGACTGCCCGGCGACCGGGGCCCGCCCTGGTGGCGGCGCGCCGGCCGTCCGGTCGGAGGCGCACCGGAGGCGGTGACGCCGGCCCGGCCGGCCGGCCGTACGCTGCCCGCGTGCTCGCCGCCTTCGTACCCATCTGGGTGCTCACCGGGCTCGGCTGGGTGACCGGACGACGCCGGCTGCTGGGCGGGGAGGCCGAGCGGGTGCTCGGCGGCTTCGTCTTCCACCTGGCGATGCCCGCCGCGCTCTTCACGGCGCTGTCCCGGACCCGGCTGGACGTGCACCCGCCCGCCCTCGGCGCCTTCGCGACGAGCACCGCCGTCACCATGGCGCTGGCGTTCCTGCTCTGCCTGGTGGTGCGCCGGCGTGACGGCGGCGAGGCGACGATCGGGGCGATGGCGGCCGGCTACGTCAACTCGGCCAACCTGGGCATCCCGGTGGCGCTCCAGGTGCTGGGCGACGCGACCTTCCTCACCGGGGTGCTGCTCTTCCAGGTGCTGGTGGTCACCCCGGTGGTCCTGATCCTGCTGGACCGGTCCGCCGGGCGGACCTGGCGGCCCGGGCGGCTGCTGACCCTGCCGCTGCGTAACCCGGTGATCGCGGCACCGGCTCTCGGTGCCGCGTGCGCGGCCCTGCACTGGCAACCGCCGGACGTGCTCGGCGCGCCGCTCGCCCTGCTCGGCGCAGCAGCCGTGCCGACCGCGCTGGTCGCGCTCGGGCTCTCGCTCACCGCCGGGGCGCGTGCCGGCGACGCACCGCCGCGTCCCGCTGGGGAGCGCACCGAGGTGGCCTTGCTGTCCGCCCTGAAGCTGCTGGTCCAACCGGTGATCGCCTGGTCGGTCGGCCGGCTCGTCGGCGTCGCGGGGGCGGACCTGCTGGCCCTGGTGGTCTGCGCCGCGCTGCCGACCGCGCAGAACAGCTACGTCTTCGCCCGCGAGTACGGGCGGGCCGAGGCGGTGGCCCGGGAGACGGTGCTGGTGACCACCGCGGGCGCGATGGGGACGCTTGCGGTGATCGGCCTGCTGCTGGGCTGAAACCGGGTTGTCGGCACCGGGACGCCGATGGCAGGATCGGCGGGTCAGCCCGACGGGCGAGAGGGGGTGCGCGATGTCCACCATGATCACTGCCGCGCCCCACCCCGGTCACTGCTGACATCCCACGCACCCGGGGCGCGTCCATCCATTGCGGAGGAACACACCGTGAGTGCACGGATCCACAACATCGGCATCGACTGCCGCGACACCTACGCCCTGGCCGGATTCTGGTCCCAGGTCTTCGAGTGCCCCCGCCAGCCGGACGACTTCCCTGGTGACTCGGAGGCCATGCTGCTGCCCCCGGGCGGGCCGGAGGTGCTCTTCCTGGCCGTGCCGGAGGAGAAGGTGGTGAAGAACCGCCTGCACCTCGACCTGGAGCCCACCGACCGGACCCGGGACGAGGAGGTGGCGCGGCTGCTCGGCATCGGCGCGGTCCAGGTCGCCGACCATCGCCGGCCGGACGGGGCCGGCTGGGTGGTGCTGGCCGATCCGGAGGGCAACGAGTTCTGCGTGCTGCGCAGCGCCGCCGAGCGGGCCGCCACCGCCGGCTGAGTCGACGAGGGCCCCGTCCACCTCGGTGGACGGGGCCCGGTCACGCCGTACGGGTCAGGACTTCTGCTGGATCTGACCGCGCATGGTGGGCAGTTCGGCGGCGGCCTCGTCACCCGACTTGAAGTAGACGATGATCATGCCGAGGCTGCCCTTGTCGCTCCAGACGCAGACGCCGAGCGGCACGTTGGAGGCCTCGGCGTCGCCGCACTTGGCCTCTCCGCCGAGCGGGCCGGCGGGGACGGTCTTCATCTCGCCGATCTTGACGGCGCTCTGGCCGGCGCCCTTGATGGTGTCGTCCAGCGTCTTCGACGGGTTGGTGTTGATCCCGGAGGCGGCGGCGATCATCACCAGGTCCTTCTTGGCCGCCGTGCCGTAGAACGCGCCGGCGGTGCTGGTGGCGTCCGGAAGGGACTTCTTCAGCTCCGTCTCCAGCTGGGTGGCGCCGTTGAGCAGGGCCGGGTCCGTGGACTTGGCCCGGCCGGCGAGCGTCGCCGGGGCGGCCACCCGGGTCTTGCTGGCGTCCACGGTCTCCTTGACCTCGTCCTTGACCGCGAAGAACGCGATCGCGGCGCCGCCCAGGCAGAGCACCAGCACCACGGCGAGCGAGATCAGCACGATCTTGCCGACGTTGGACTTCTTCTTCGCCGGCGGCAGGTTCGGGTCGCCGTACGGCTGGCCGGCCTGCGCCGGGAAGGCGCCCGGCTGCTGCGGCGCCGGGTAGCCGCCCTGCTGCTGCTCCGGGTACGAGCCGTGGGGCGCGCCGCTGCCCGGCTGCGGGGGATAGGGATTGGACGGCGGCTGCGACATGAGTCTGCTCCAGATAGTCAGGTGAGGACGGGTGATCCTAAGCCAGCCCAGCGCCCGTCCGCTGTCCCGTTGGGACCCGGCTCGACCGGTCGGCCCGGCGGTGGCGGTCGCGGTGGCCGGTGCCGTTCGTACCGGCCGTCCGGCCACCGCGACCTGCGCTTTCCCGCCTCAGGAGCGCTTCTCGACCTGACCGCGGATGGTGGCGAACTCGGCCTTCGCCTTGGCCGCGGAAGAGAAGAACATCACGATCAGGCCGACGCTGCCCTCGTCGGCCCAGGTGCACACCCCGAGCGCGATGCCGGAGCTCTTGCCGGCGCCGCACTTGGCCACGCCCCCGAGCGGGCCCGGGTCGACCGTCGCCATCTTCTTCACGGCCAGCGAGGTGGACAGGCCCTCGACCGCGTCGTCCAGCTCCTTCTCGGGGAAGAGCACCGGCCCGGAGGCGCCGGCCACCATGACCAGGTTCCGCCGGCCCGCGCTGCCGTAGAAGGCACCCACCGCACCGGTCTCGTTGCGTACCCCGCTCTTCATGTCGCGGACCATGTCGTCGGCGATCCGGCGCAGCTGCGGCTCGGTGTTCTTCGACCGGCCGGCCAGCGTCTTCGGGGTGACCAGCCGGATGTTCGGGGCCGGCTCGACCTCCTCCTCCGACGGGGTCGGCTCCGGGGCCGACGTGGCCGGGGCGGCGCGCGAGACGCCGGGGGTGGGGCTGCTGGCCTTCGGGTCCGGGTCGTCGTCGGAGAGGGCGACGTAGGCCAGCCCGCCGCCGCCCGCGCAGAGCACCAGCAGCCCGGCCAGGACCAGCGTCAGGATCAGGCCGAGCCGGGACTTCTTCGCCGGCGGCGGCGCCGGGGGAAGGCCGTACGCCGGGGCGCCGGCGAAGCCGTCCGGCTGCACGCCCGGGTAGCCGCCCGGCTGCGCCTGCGGCTGGACCCCCGCCTGCCCCGACTGGTACGCCGGGTAGGGCTGGGTGGGCTGCGGGCCGGCCGGCGGGTGAGTCCCGTACGCCTGCGTGGCGTCGGGGTGCCCGCCCTGCTGCGGGATCTGCGGCCAGGCCTGCGTCGGCCCGGTGCCCGGGGGCGGCGGCTGGTGCGGGGGCGGGTACGAGCCGGGCTCCGGCTGCGTGGACCAGGGATCGACCGGCGGTGTGGACATGCATCAGCTCCAGGCGAGGATGAGAACGCGTGATCGTAGCGAGCCGTGGGCGTGCTGCGCTGCCCCGCCCGAGTCTGACCGGGCCGCGCAAGTGGCCGCCGTGGCGGGTCCGCGCCGGGGCCGGAGACGACGATCGCGGTGGCCGGCGACGCCCTTGACGGGAGTGCCGACCACCGCGATCGGGGTGCAGCGGAAGGGGTCAGCCGCGCAGGCTGGCGACCCCGCGCGGCAGGAACCGCTTGCCGGTGACCTTCTCGGAGGTGCCGGTCCGGTCCAGGTACGGCGTGACGCCGCCCAGGTGGAACGGCCAGCCGGCGCCGAGGATCATGCACAGGTCGATGTCCTGCGCCTCGGCGACCACGCCCTCGTCGAGCATCAGCCGGATCTCCTGCGCCAGCGCGTCCAGCGCGTTCTGGCGTACCTCCTCGGCGGTCAGCGGCTGGTCGCCGACCACGAGCAGCTTGGCGACCTCGTCGTTGATCTGGTCGTCGACCACGATCGGCTGGCCGGAGTCGGCGATCCGCTTGAGGTTCTCGCTGACCCCGAACCGGTCCGGGAACGCGGCGTGCAGGGTGCCGCCCACGTGGTACGCCACGGCCGGCCCGACCAGCTGGAGCAGGGCGAGCGGGCGCATCGGCAGACCCAGCGGGTCCAGCGCGCTGTTCGCCACGTCCAGCGGGGTGCCCTGGTCGACGGCGGCGAAGACCGTGCCGAGGAAGCGGGTGAGCAGCCGGTTGACCACGAACGCCGGGGCGTCGGAGACCAGCACGGAGGACTTGCGCAGCTGCTTGCCGACCGCGAACGCGGTGGCCAGCGTGGCGTCGTCGGTCCGCTCGCCGCGGACGATCTCCAGCAGCGGCAGCACCGCGACCGGGTTGAAGAAGTGGAAGCCGACGACCCGCTCCGGGTGCTCCAGCTCCTCGGCCATCGCCGTGATCGACAGCGAGGAGGTGTTGGTGGCGAGCACCGCCTCCGGCTTGACGATCTTCTCCAGCTCGGCCCAGACCTGCTTCTTGACGTTCAGGTCCTCGAAGACCGCCTCGATGACGAAGTCGGCGTCGGCGAAGACGCCCTTGTCCACCGAGCCGCTGACCAGGCCGTACAGCTTGGCGGCGGTGCCCTTGTCCATCCGGCCCTTGCTGACGGCCTTCTCGATCTGGGTGTGCACGTAGCCGACGCCCTTGTCCACCCGGGCCTGGTCCAGGTCGGTCATGACGACCGGCACCTGCAGGCGGCGGGCGAAGAGCAGGGCGAGCTGGCTGGCCATCAGGCCGGCGCCGACGATGCCCACCTTGGTGACCGGCCGGGCCAGGCCCTTGTCCGGCGCGCCGGCCGGCCGCTTGGCCCGCCGCTGCACCAGGTCGAAGGCGTACAGGCCGCTGCGC
This sequence comes from Micromonospora sp. URMC 105, assembly GCF_051386295.1. Lineage (NCBI taxonomy): Bacteria > Bacillati > Actinomycetota > Actinomycetes > Micromonosporales > Micromonosporaceae > Micromonospora > Micromonospora sp. URMC 105. Next base: position 33,567 of record NZ_JBPQTL010000037.1, read on the forward strand.
AGCTCCTCGGAGAAGACCAGGTCCGCGAGCGCCTCGTCCTCGGCGGCGGTGCCGGTGGCGAAGTCCGCGTCCTTCGCCGTCTCCAGCAGGTCCAGCGCCTTGTACGCGGCCGGGACCGCGCCGTGCAGCCGCTGGTCCAGGGTCTGCCGGGCGAAGTAGAGCACGCCCGCCCACATGTCCTTGTCGACCTCGGGCCGGGTCACGGTGACCTCGCCCCGCACGACGCCGGCGGCCCACTCCAGCGACCGCTCCAGGAAGTCGGCCGGCTCCAGCAGCACGTCCGCGATGCCCATCTCGGCAGCCTGCTTCGGCTTGAGCATCTTGTTCTGCATCAGCGGGTTCTGGATGATCACCTGGGTCGCCGCCGGGATGCCGATCAGGTTCGGCAGCAGCTGGGTGCCGCCCCAGCCGGGCACCAGGCCGAGGGAGACCTCGGGCAGCGCCAGCGCCGCCGCGCCGCCGGAGAGAGTCCGGTAGTGGCAGTGCAGGGCCAGCTCCAGGCCGCCGCCCATCGCCGCGCCGTTGACGAAGGCGAAGGTGGGGATCGAGCTGTCCTTGAGCCGGGCGAAGACCCGGTGGCCGAGCCGCCCGATCTCCAGCGCCTGCTCGCGGTCGGCCAGCGCCGGCAGGCCGACGATGTCGGCGCCGACGCAGAAGATGTACGGCTTGCCGGTGACCGCGATGAACGCCGGGTCGGCGGCCAGCGCGGCGGTGATCGCCTCGTCCAGGCTGGTCAGACCGGTTGGGCCGAAGGTGTTCGGCTTGGTGTGGTCGAAGCCGTTGTCCAGGGTGATCAGGGCGGCGGGCTTGTCCAGCCCCGGCACCCGTACCGCGCGCAGCAGCGCCTTGGTGACGACCTCGTTCGGTGCGGCGAGCGCGCTCACTTGTTGCCCTCCCAGTGCGGGTTCTCCCAGATCACGGTGCCGCCCATGCCGATGCCGATGCACATGGCGGTGAGGCCGTAGCGGACCTCGGGGTGCTCGGCGAACTGGCGGGCGAGCTGGGTCATCAGCCGTACGCCCGAGGAGGCGAGCGGGTGACCGATGGCGATCGCCCCGCCCCACGGGTTGACCCGCGGGTCGTCGTCGGCGATGCCGAAGTGGTCGAGGAAGGCGAGCACCTGCACGGCGAACGCCTCGTTCAGCTCGAACAGGCCGATGTCGGCGATGGTGAGGCCGGCGATGCGCAGGGCCTTCTCCGTCGACGGGATCGGGCCGACGCCCATCACCTCGGGCTCGACGCCCACGAAGCCGTACGACACCAGCCGCATGGCGACCGGCAGGCCCAGCTCGCGCGCGGTGGCCTCGTCGGCGAGCAGGCTGGCCGTGGCGCCGTCGTTCAGGCCGGCCGCGTTGCCCGCGGTGACCTTCCCGTGCGGGCGGAACGGCGTCTTCAAGGTGGCGAGCTTCTCCAGCGAGGTCTCCCGGGGAGCCTCGTCGGTGGTGGCCAGGCCCCAGCCGCCGTCGGCGTCGCGGATCGCAACCGGCACCAGGTCGTCCTGGAGCTTGCCGTTGGCGTACGCCTTGGCGGTCTTCTGCTGCGAGGCGAGCGCGAACGCGTCGGTGCGCTCCTTGGTGATCTGCGGGACCCGGTCGTGCAGGTTCTCCGCGGTGGCGCCCATGACCAGGGCGGACGGGTCGACCAGCTTCTCCGCGATGATCCGCGGGTTGGGGTCGACGCCCTCACCCATCGGGTGCCGGCCCATGTGCTCGACGCCGCCGGCGATGGCGATGTCGTACGCGCCCATGGCGATGCCGCCGGCGACGGCGGTGACGGCGGTCATCGCGCCGGCGCACATCCGGTCGATGGCGAAGCCGGGCACGGTCTTGGGCAGCCCGGCCAGCAGGGCGGCGGTGCGGCCGATGGTCAGACCCTGGTCGCCGATCTGGGTGGTGGCGGCGATGGCCACCTCCTCGACCCGCTCCGGCGGCAGCTGCGGGTTTCGGCGCAGCAGCTCACGGATGCAGCGGATCACCAGGTCGTCGGCGCGGGTGTTGGCGTACATGCCACCCGCCTTGCCGAACGGGGTACGGACGCCGTCGACGAAGACGACATCCCGAACTTCACGGGGCACTTGGAGCCTCCTTTTCGACCATAATTCGACCTCCGCGCCGAGAGGCGCACTACGGACCGAATGAAGGTCGCCGGCACGGGCGTGTTCCCCCGGATGCTACTCGCCAGTAACCAACGCCGACAGCACCCCTCGTGTGGTCAAGCCCACACCCGTACGCCGCTGCGGACGCGCGGGCCGGCACGGTGGCGCCCCGGCCCGTCGAGGGGCGGGGGCGGCCACTTCAAAATCAACGACGCCGGGCCGGCGTCAGGGGGTGGCGAGGGCCTCGGTGAGGCCGGCGACCAGGAGGGTGAGCTGCCACTCGCGGGCGCCGTAGCCGCGCAGGGTCTCGGCGACGGTGGCCTCGGTGATCTCCTCCGGCGGGAGCCACGCCAGGCGGCGTACCGAGTCGGGGGCGATCAGGTTCTCCGGGGGCAGGTTGTGCTCCCCGGCCACCCGGACCACCACCTCGCGGCAGCGGGCCAACCGGCCGGCAGCCACCGGGTCCCGCTCCGCCCAGCGGTGCGGCGGTGGCGGTCCCTCCACCGCCGGGGTCACCGGCAGCGCGTCCTCCGGCAGTTGCCGGGCGTCGTCCAGCGCCGCCAGCCAGGTGCGGGCCAGCCGGCGGACCGAGCGGCCACCGAACCCGGGCAGGGTCAGCAGGGTCTTCTCGTCCTTCGGGTCCAGCTCGGCGGCGGCGACGATCGCCGAGTCCGGCAGCACCCGGCCCGGGGCGGCGTCCCGCCGGGCGGCGATCTGGTCCCGGGCGTACCAGAGGGAACGGACCCGGGCCTGGGCCCGCGCCCCGCGTACCCGGTGGATGCCCGAGGTCCGCCGCCACGGCTCGGCGCGTACCCGGGGCGGGCGGGCGCCGGTGCGGATCAGCGCGGCGAACTCCTCCGCCGCCCACTCCGACTTGCCCTGCCGCTTCAGCTCCTCGTCGAGGGCGTCGCGGAGGTCGACCAGCATCTCCACGTCGAGGGCGGCGTAGGTCAGCCAGGACTCGGGCAGCGGCCGGCTGGACCAGTCCGCCGCCGAGTGGTGCTTCTCCAGCGTGTAGCCGAGTAGCTGTTCGGTGAGGGCGGCCAGGCCGACCCGCTCGAAGTTGGCCAGCCGGGCGGCCAGTTCGGTGTCGAAGAGCCGGCGTGGGCGCAGCCCCACCTCGGCCAGGCAGGCCAGGTCCTGGCTGGCGGCGTGCAGCACCCACTCCGCCCCGCCGATCGCCTCGTCCAGCGCGGTCAGGTCGGGCAGCGGCAGCGGGTCGATCAGCGCCGTACCGGCGCCCTCCCGGCGCAGCTGCACCAGGTAGGCACGCTGGCTGTAGCGGTAGCCGGAGGCGCGTTCGGCGTCCAGGGCCACCGGGCCGTGGCCGTCGGCGAAACGGGCCACGACCTCGTCGAGTGCGCTCGGGGTGGCCACCGGCTGAGGCGTGCCGTCGCGGGGAGCGGTCAGCGGCACGGGGCCGCCGCTGGGCTGGTCGGTCCCCACGTCCTCCGGCTCCGGCGCGGCCGAGGGCTGGGCGTCTCCCGTACGGCTTTCGGCGGCCCGACGGCGCAGGGGTGGTTCGTCGGTCACCTGACAACCCTAGTGCGCGGCGCGATCCGGTGTGCGCAGCCGGTCCGTCGTGTGTCGCCGGGGCGGCCGGCAGGTGTCGCGAAAGGCCGGACAACGGGGGAGACAAAGCGCGTACGCGCAGGTACGGTCCATCGAGCCTCGCGCCGGTCGAGGTGGCGCCACACGGGGGCGACGGGGAAGGGCGGGGGCCATCATGACGGCTGGGTACGGCCCGGGCGGCGGGGTACCGGCGCCGGGCACGGAAGAGCGCGGGCCGCAGGCGGCCGGCGACGACCGCCCCGGACCGCTGGCACCCCGGATCGAACGCCCCTGGCCGTCGGCGTACCCGCCGCCGGGCGCACCCGGCCAGCCGGCCCCGCCGCCGGTGCCCGACCCCAGGCAGCCCGGCCTCCCGGGACAGCCGGCCGACGTCGCGCCGGCCGGGGCCTACCCGCCGCCCGGCGGCACCTGGTCGCCCCCGCCGCAGGCCGGGCAGTGGAGCGCCGCGACCCCCGCCGCGCCGGCCTACCCGGGCGCACCCGGGCCGTTCCCCGGCCCCTTTCCACCCGGGGCGATGCCGCCGCCCGCCCCGCCGGCCCCGCACCGGGGCCGTGGCCTCACCGTGGCCGCCCTCGGGCTGGCGGGCCTGCTGGCGGTGGTCACGGGCGTCCAGGCGTACCAGATCGACCGGCTCTCCGACCGCGTCGCCGCCACCGACGGCCGGCTCGCCGCAGCCCGCGACGGTGCCGAGGTCCGGCTCGACGGCCTCGAACAGCGGGCCGGGGCGCTGGAGAAGCAGGCCGGCGCCGCCTTCAACCCGGAGGCCATCGCCAGCGCCGTGCTGCCCAGCGTCTTCCGCGTCCGGGCGGGCCAGTTCACCGGCACCGCCTTCGTCGTCGGCAAGCCCGTCGCCGGGGGCGCGGCGAACCTGTTCACCAACTTCCACGTGGTCGAGTCGGTCTGGGAGAGCGGCGGTCGGCAGGTCTTCCTGGAGCGGACCGACCAGCGCTTCCCGGCCACCATCGTCAAGGTCGACAAGGACAACGACATCGCCCACCTGCGGGCCACCGGCAGGTTCACCGGCCTGACCACCGCGCCCAGCCCGGTGAAGTCCGGGCAGCAGATCGTCGTGGTCGGCGCCCCGCTCGGGCTGGCGGACAGCGTCACCACCGGTGTGGTGAGCGCCTTCCGCAAGGACGAGGACGGCTCCGGACAGGTGATCCAGTTCGACGCACCGATCAATCCCGGCAACTCGGGCGGGCCGGTGATCAACGGCGCGAAACAGGTCGTCGGCATCGCCACGGCCAAGGCCCGCGACGCCGAGGGCATCGGGCTCGCCGTGCCGATCAAGACCGCCTGCGACGGCTTCCGGATCTGCTGATCCCCGCTTCCGGGCCGGCGCTGCGCCGGCCCGGCCGCACCGCCCCTGCTTCCGGCCGGCCGTTCCCGGCCGGCCCCGCCGACGCCCTGTCGGCCATCGACCCGACTCGTCCCCGGTCCGTCGCGGCGCATCGCGGCAGACCAGTCACCTGGAGGAAGAACAGATGTCCCAGCCACCGACCGGGCCGGAGGGCTTCCGGCCGGCATACCCGCCCCAGCCGCCGACCGCCCCGGATCCGCAGTCGCCGGCGGCTCCGCACGCCGGCGACCAGCCGGCCGCCGCCGCGCCGCACCCGGGCGGGCCGGTCTCCGCACCCCCGGTTCCCGGCCAGTACGCGCCCGCCCCGCCGGCCTCCGGTCCCATGTACGGCCAGCCGACGCCGGCCCCGCCGGTCTCCGGACCTGGGTACGGCCAGCCGATGTCGGCCCCGCCGGTCTACGGGCAGCCGATGTCGGCCCCGCCCGTGTCCGGGCCCGCCTACGGGCAGCCGATGTCGGCCCCGCCGGTCTCCGGGCCCGCCTACGGGCAGCCGATGTCGGCGCCGCCCGGGTCGGCGGCCCCGTTCGGCGTGCCCGCCCCGGGTGCCGGCGCGGGCCGGAAGGTGCTGATCCTGGCCGTCGTGGCCGGGCTGCTCTTCGTGCTCAGCGGCGTGATGACCGGCCTGTTCGTCGTCAAGAGCAGCGAGCTGGCCAGCACCGAGCGGCGGCTCTCGGGCCAGGTGAGCGAGCGGGACGGCACCATCGCCGCCAACACCAAGGAGATGGAGAAGCTCCGGGCCGACCTGCAGGGCGCCCAGGACAAGCTGGCGGACACCGAGCAGGACCTCACCGGCACCCGCAACGACCGCGACGAGCAGGCCCGGCAGAAGAAGGTCATCGCCACCTGCCTGGACAAGCTGACCACGGCGCTCGGCGCGGCCGCGGCCGGCAACCGCAGCGCCTTCGAGAAGGCCAGCAAGGGCATGAACAAGGTCTGCGACGAGGCCGAGAACTACCTCTGAGCGCCTCGCCCGGGGTCAGGGCCTGGGTCAAAGTCCTCGACCGAGGACTTTGACCCGGGCGCTAGGCCGCGCCGGCCGGGCGGCGCTCGGAAAGCGCCGTCACCCCGGGCGGCGGCAGCCCCGCCGTCGAGGCGAGCAGGGCACACCAGGCCTGCAGGTGCGGGGCCAGGTCGTCGCCGAGCGGGGTCCAGGACGCCCGGATCTCGACGTCCCCGGCGGCGGGCGGGCCGGCCAGCTCGCCGAACCGGGTCGACATGGTCTGGGTGACCGTGCCGCCGGCCGCCCGGTAGCGCGCGTCGTGCGCCTCCAGGGCGTCGACCAGCCAGGTCCAGCCCACCCCGGGCAGCAGCGGGTCGGCGGCCAGGTCGACCTCCAGCTCGGCGGTGACGTAGGTGACCAGCCGCAGGGTGCCCTGCCACGCCTCGTGCCCGGCCGGGTCGTGCAGCAGGATCAGCCGCCCGGTGGCCACCTCGTCGGAGTCGCGCAGCACGGCGGCGGAGAGCGCGAACGCGTACGGGGCGAGCCGCTGGGGGGCGCCGACCTCCTCCAGTGCGATCTCCGCCCGAGGGGTCACCGACCGCAGCCCGGCGACCGCGCGGGCGAAGGTCTCCGGGAGCGCGATCGGGGGGGCCATGACCGGCAGCCTATGCCGCGCCCCGCCCGCCCGCGCGGACGGCGCGCCGAACGCCGGGGCCGTGGCGGTGGGCCGGAGCCGGGTGGCGGGGTGGGCGCCCGGCACGATCCGGCCCCTCGGCACCAGGGCCGGACGGCCAGGCGGACGCGGGTCACAAAAGGCGGCGGTGCCCGCTGGGGTCGTCCCCGCGCGTGGCACGATTGCCGCGATGACCACCGACACCACGGGCACTGCCGCCCGAGACGGAGAACCCCGCCCCGGGGGACCGGCCGACTCGCCCTTCGTCCGGGCCTGCCGCCGCGAGCCCGTCCCGCACACCCCGGTCTGGTTCATGCGCCAGGCCGGCCGGTCGCTGCCGGAGTACCGGGAGATCCGGGCCAACGTGGGGATGCTGGACTCCTGCCGCCGCCCCGACCTGGTCGCGGAGATCACCCTCCAGCCGGTCCGCCGGCACGGGGTCGACGCCGCGATCCTGTTCAGCGACATCGTGGTGCCGGTCGCCGCGGCCGGGGTCGACCTGGACATCGTCCCGGGCACCGGGCCGGTGGTGGCCGAGCCGGTGCGTACCGCCGCCGACGTCGAGCGGATCCGCCCGATCGACCGCGACGACGTGTCCTACGTGGACGAGGCGGTCCGGCTGCTCGTGAAGGAGCTGGGCGACACCCCGCTGATCGGCTTCGCGGGCGCGCCGTTCACCCTCGCCAGCTACCTGGTCGAGGGCGGGCCGTCGCGGACCCACGCGAAGACCAAGGCCCTGATGTACGGCCGGCCGGAGCTCTGGCACGCGCTCTGCGCCCGCCTCGCCGAGGTGACCCTCGCCTTCCTGCGGGTGCAGGTGGCGGCCGGGGTCTCCGCGGTGCAGCTCTTCGACTCCTGGGCCGGGGCGCTCTCCGAGGCCGACTACCGCCGCTACGTGCTGCCGCACTCGGCGGCCGTGCTCTCCGGGCTGGCTGACGCCGGGGTGCCCCGGATCCACTTCGGGGTGGGCACCACCGAACTGCTCGGCGCCATGGGCGAGGCCGGCGCCGACGTGGTCGGCGTGGACTGGCGTACCCCGCTGGACGTCGCCACCCGCCGGATCGGCCCGGACCGGGCGGTGCAGGGCAACCTGGACCCCACCGTGCTGCTCGCCCCCTGGTCGGTGGTGGAGACCGAGGTGCGGCGGATCGTGGAGCAGGGCCGCGCCGCCCCCGGCCACGTGTTCAACCTCGGTCACGGCGTGCTGCCGGAGACCGACCCCGAGGTGCTGACCCGGGTGGTCGCGCTGGTGCACGAGGTGTCCGCGCGCCGGGCCGAGCAGGGCTGAGCCGTCGTGCGGCGGCCGTGGCGGGTGGCGGTGGTCGGCGGCGGGATCGCCGGCCTGGCCGCCGCCGTCCGGTTGCGCGACCGCGCGCCCGCCGGCACCGAGATCACGGTGTACGAGCAGTCCGGTGCGCTCGGCGGCAAGCTGCGCACCGGTGAGCTGGCCGGGCAGCCGGTGGAGTTCGGCGCCGAGTCGTTCCTGATGCGCGACCCGGCCGGCGGGGAGTCCGCCGCCGTCGCGCTGATCCGCCGGCTCGGGCTGGCCGAGCAGATCGTGCACCCCACCGTCGGGCAGGCCGCGCTCGCCGTCGACGGCGGGCTACGCCCGGTGCCGGGCGGCACGCTGGTGGGCGTACCCGGGGATCTGGAGCAGGTGGCGACCGTCGCGCAGCCGGCCGCGGACGCCGACCGCGACGGCGGCCGGCCGCTGCTCGGGCCGGACGAGGACGTCTCGGTCGGGAAGCTGGTCCGGGCCCGCCTCGGCGACGAGGTGGTGGACCGGCTGGTCGACCCGATGCTCGGTGGCGTCTACGCCGGCCGGGCCGACGACCTGTCGCTGGTCACCACCATGCCGGCGCTGGCCCGCGCGGCCCGGGTCGCGCACACCCTCACCGGGGCGGTCCGCGCCGCCCAGGCCGCCGCGCCGCGCGCCCCCGGCGCGCCGGTCTTCGGCACCCTGGCCGGAGGGCTCTCCACCCTGGTCGAGGCCGCCGCGACGGCCAGCGGCGCGACGATCCGGCGGGACGCGGCGGTCCGCGAGCTGACGCCCGTCGTGGGCGGCGGCTGGCGGCTGACCGTCGGCCCGACCCGCGACCCGGAGCTGGTCGAGGCGGACGCGGTGGTGCTCGCCGTTCCTGCCCGGCCCGCCGCCCGGCTGCTCGCCGGGGTCACCCCCGAGGTGGCCACCGCGATCGGCGGGCTCGACTACGCCAGCGTCGCGCTGGTCACCCTGGCACTGCCCCGGCCGGAGCTGCCGACGCTCTCCGGCTTCCTGGTGCCGGCCACCGAGGGCCTGCTGATCAAGGCGTCGACGTTCTTCACCACCAAGTGGGGTCACCTGGCCCGGCCGGACGGCATCGCCCTGGTCCGCGCCTCGGTCGGCCGGTACGGCGAGGAGACGTCCCTGCACCTGGCGGACGCCGACCTGGTGGCCGCCGTGCACCGGGAGCTGTCCGGGGTGCTCGGCGTGGCGCTGCCCGCGCCGCTCGCCAGTCACGTGCAGCGCTGGGGCGGGGCGCTGCCGCAGTACGCCCCGGGCCACCTCGACCGGGTCGCCGCCGCCCGGACGGCGTTGCGCGCCGCCCACCCGACGCTGGTCCTGGTCGGCGCCGGCCTCGACGGGGTCGGCATCCCGGTCTGCGTCCGCTCCGGCGAGACGGCGGCCGGGGAGATCATCGAAGCACTGGGAGGATCGGGTTCATGACCGAGCAGACCAACGCGGCCCGGCTCAGGGAGCTCAACGCGAGCATCCGCTACACGATGTGGTCGGTGTTCCGGGCCACCAGCCCGCTGCCGTCGCTGCGGGAGAACGTCACCGGCGAGGTCGAGGCCCTCCTCGAGGAGCTGGCCGGCAAGGACGTCGTGGTCCGCGGCCTGTACGACGTGGCCGGCCTGCGCGCCGACGCCGACCTGATGATCTGGTGGCACTCCGCCTCCAGCGACGCCCTCCAGGACGCCTACCTGCGGTTGCGCCGCACCACCCTGGGCCGGGCGCTCACCCCGGTCTGGTCGCAGATGGCCCTGCACCGGCCGGCGGAGTTCAACAAGAGCCACATCCCGGCCTTCCTCGCCGACGAGGAGCCCCGGGCCTACGTCTGCGTCTACCCGTTCGTCCGCTCGTACGAGTGGTACCTGCTGCCCGACGCCGAGCGGCGCGAGCTGCTGGCCGAGCACGGCAAGATGGCGCGCGGCTACCCGGACGTGCGGGCCAACACGGTCGCCTCCTTCGCCCTCGGCGACTACGAGTGGATGCTCGCCTTCGAGGCCGACGAGCTGCACCGGATCGTCGACCTGATGCGCGACCTGCGCGCCTCCGGCGCCCGCCGGCACGTGCGCGAGGAGGTCCCGTTCTACACCGGCCGGCGCCGCTCGGTCGCCGAGATCGTCAACTGCCTGGTGTGACGGGCTCGCCGGGATTGCGTACCCCCGGTAACGTGGCAGATCCATCACCGTAACTGTCGCTGCGGTGCGGATCCGTCTGGAGGCCAGGTGTCTCAGCTCGTCGAGTTCCCGTTGGACGGCGGTGGCGCGGTCCGGGTCGAGATCGGCGACGAGGAGGGCGTGGTCCCGGTCGGGCGGGCCGGCGACGTGGTGGCGCGGGCCCACCAGACGCTGGAGTCCGCGCTGGCCCAGTTGCGGCCGGTGACCGACGCCGTCCTGCGCAACCTGCGTGACGCCGCCGAGCCGCCGGACCGGGTCTGTGTGGAGTTCGGCGTGAAGCTGGCGGCCAAGGGCGGGCTCGTGGTGGCCAGCGGCACCTCGGAGGCCAACCTCAAGGTGCAGCTGGAATGGAACCGGGCCGACCCCGCCGCGTGAGCCGGCGGCGTCGGACGACCGCGTGATGCCCGGCGCGACGGGGCGCCCTCCGCAGCGGCCGGAGCGCCCGGTGCCCGGCACGGCGACGCTCGCCGTGGCCGCCGTGCACGACCGGGCCGGCACCGTCGTCGGCGCGGCCTTCCTGATCGACTCCGCCCGGCTGCTGACCTGCGCCCACGTCGTGCAGGCGGCGCTCGGTCCGGAGCCGGTGACGCCCGGGCCGGCCGACCCGGTCCTGGTGTCGCTGAGCTTCCCGCTGCTGGCGCCGGGGAGCCGCTGGACCGCGTTGGTGCTGCCGCAGCACTGGCAGCCGGGGCGGCCGGACGGCTCGGGCGACTACGCGGTCCTCCAGCTCGTCGCGCCCGCGCCCGACGGGGCCCGGCCGGTCCGGCTGGCCCGCCCCGGCCAGGCCGGCACCCGCGACCGGGTCTGCCGGGTCTTCGGCTTCCCCCGTGCCCTGCCCGAGGGCCGCTGGTTCGAGGGGTGGGTGGTCGGGCCCATCGGGGGCGGCTGGATCCAGCTGGCCAACCGCAGCGACTCCGGCTACCAGATCGAGCCGGGTTTCTCCGGCGCACCGGTGTGGGACAGCCGGCTGCGCTGCGTCATCGGCATGGTCGTCGCGGTCGACCAGGTGGTCCGGCCGCAACCGGCCCGCCCGGCCGCCTTCATGATCCCGATCCGCCGGCTGCCGGTGCCCGACCAGCACGGCCGGCCCCGGGTGCTGCCGCGCTGGCGGCAGCCGTTCAGCCGGTGGCGCACCGGCCCCGCCCCGGCCGCGGCCCGCTGGTCGCCGCGGTCCCGGTCCCGGGTCGCGGCGTTCGTGGTGGCCCTGCTGGCGGTCGGCCTGGCCGCCGTGCCCGAGCCGCTGGGCGGCTGCGCCGGACCGGTCGAGCTGCGGGTGGCCGCCGCCCCGGACGACCTGGTGACCTACCAGGCGGTGGCCGCCGCGTACGAGTCGTGGACGGCGGCCCGGGCGGGCGGCTGCCGGACCACCAACGTCTTCGTCTACCCGGCCGCGCCGCGGGAGGTGGCCCAAGGGCTCCAGCTCGGCTGGTCGGACTCGGCCGGCCGGCCGGCGACGGAGGCGGATCCGGGCACGCCGGGCTGGTACCCGGCCGACGTCGGGCCGCGCCCGGACGTCTGGTTCCCGGGTGCCGAGATGCCGTCGCAACAGGTGCTGAACCTGACCGCCGTCCGGGACTACCTGACGGTGGCCCGCTCGCCCCTGGTGCTGGGGGTGCCCCGCGCCCTCGTCGACCCCGCGCGCGACGACGCGGACCGGCAGCGTTCGCTCTCCTGGCCGGAACTGTTCGCCAAGGCCGGCCGGGGCCCGGGGGAGGAGCCGACGATCACCGACTCGGGCCGGCGGGTGACCGGCACCGGGTGGCAGGTCGTCCGTCCCGATCCGGCGGTGTCCCCCGAGGCCCGGATGGTCGACGTGGCGCTCTACGACGGCGCGCCCGACACGGCGTGGATCCGCCAGCAGGTCGAGCAGCGGCTGGAGGCGGCCCAGGACGGGCGGGGCTTCCCGCTGGGCAGCCTCGCCGCCGTGCTGTGCCGGCAGCGGCAGCTCGCCGCCGACCCGACCGGTCCGGTGCCGCCCGCGGTGATCACCACCGAGCAGGCCCTGGTCCGGTTCAACCTCGGTGAGCGGCTCGGCGACGGCTGCGTCGAGTACGGCCGGCCCGCGCCCGGCCGGTCGCTGGTGGCCTTCTATCCCGAGCTGACCCCGGGGGTGGATCACCGGCTGGTCCTCCTGCGCTGGCCGGACTCCCGGCAGAGCGCCGACGCCCGCGCGGCCGCGGACGACCTGCGGCGCTGGTTGACCGGGCCGGGGCGCGACGAGTTGCTGGCCCGGGGTTTCCGGGTGCCCGGCCGGGACGGCAGCGGGCCGGCGCTGACCGAGGCGAACGGCGTGCTGCCCGGCTGGCTGCTGGACAACCCGCAGTGGGAACTCGTCGACGGCGCCGACCTGCTCGCCCTGAACACGGCCGACCAGCGCTACCGGGAGGCCCGGCGGCCGGCCCGGGTGCTGCTGGCGCTGGACACGTCGGGCTCGATGCTGGCGGAGGCGGGCCGGGGCACCCGCTTCGACGTGGCCGTGGACGGTGTCGCCGCCTCGCTGCGCCGCCTCGGCGGCCGGGACGAGGTGGGCTTGTGGGCGTTCTCCACGGCATACCCGGGGGCCGCGGGACGGTTCCGGGACGTGGGACGGGCCGACCCGGCGCGGGACGCGGCCCTGCTCGCCGAGCTGCGGCGCACGGTGCCGGCGGGGGACACGCCGCTGTACCGGACCATCGACGCGGCGATCCGGGAGGTCCGCCGGCTGGGTGGCGGCGCCGACGAGTACCTGCGGGCCGTCGTGGTGCTCACCGACGGGCGGGACACGGCCAGCGGCGGCCTGGTGCCCCGGGTCGACGGCGACCCCCCGGTACGCCTCTACGTGATCGCCGTGGGCGAGGCGAGCTGCGACGACCGGGTGCGCACCCGCACCCTGCGGCAGACCGCCCGGGCCAGCGGCGGGCAGTGCGTGCAGGCCGAGGCGAGCACCGTGGACCGGGCCCTGACCGGGCTGTTCCGTCAACTCTGGGAGAAGGGAGCCGGCCAGTGACCGACCGGAGACCGGGCGGCCGGTCCGCGACCGCGCGTCGGCGACGCCGGGTGCCGGCGTCGTTCCTGCTCGGGGTGGCCGTCGGCACGGTGCTCGGCATCGTCGCGACGCTCGGCTGGTACGTCGCCACCCGGGAACAGCCGCTGGAGCACGGGGAGCTGGTGATTCTCAGCGGCAAGGACACCAGTTCCGGCGGGCAGCGGGAGGAACTGGTCAAGCTCTGGAACGTGCTGCACCCGCAGAGCCCGGCGCGGATCCGCGAGGCGCCGGTCACCACCGACCAGCAGCACAGCGAGATGGTGGGCATCGCCCAGGCGCAGGCGGCGGGCGCCGGGCCGGACCCGGACGACGAGGTCGACATCTACAACCTCGACGTCACCTTCACCGCGGAGTTCGCCGCCGCCGGTCACCTGCGGCCGGTCGACGAGGCGCGGCTGGCCCCGGGGCACCTCGACGCGTTCGTGCCGGAGGTGCTGGACACCTGCCGCTACCGAGGCTCGCTCTGGGCGCTGCCCTTCAACACTGACGCGGGCCTGCTCTTCTACCGTTCGGACCTGGTGACCGGCACCCCGCCGGCCGCACCCGGCGGGGTGCCCCGTTTCGACTGGGACGCCATCATCGAGCGGAGCGCGGCGCTCACCGGCGCGGGCGGCGCCGCGCAGCGGCCCGTCGCCGGGTACGTGGGACAGTTCGGCCCGTACGAGGGGTTGACCGTCAACGGGATGGAGCTGGTCTGGGCCGGGGGCGTCGACCGGCTCGTCGACGAGACCGAGAATCGGGTGATCTTCCAGCGGGACCGCTGGGAACGCCGGCTACGCGAGGTGGCCACGGCCCGGCGCGCCGGCCTGCTGGTGGGCGACGCCTTCACCGTCCCCGGTGACGAGGGGCGCAGCCTGCGCGACTTCCAGGAGGGCCGGGCGCTGTTCATGCGCAACTGGCCGGTCAACTACCGGGCGCTGGCCGCCACCGACGCGACCCCGGCGTCCCGGGTGCCCTTCGAGGTGACCCGCCTGCCCGGCCCGTCGGCGCTGGGCGGGCAGAACCTCGCCATCGCCAAGCAGACCCGGCAGCCCCGGGCGGCCCAGGCGCTGATCGAGTTCCTGACCCGGCAGGAGGCCCAGCGCACGCTCTTCACGGTGGGCGGCTTCGCCCCGACCCGGACGGACGTCTACGCCGATGCGGCGCTGCGGGAGCGGTTCCCGTACCTCGCGCTGCTCGGTGAGGCGGTCCGGGAGGCCCGGCCGCGGCCTCGGGTGCCGCACTACTTCCAGTTCAGCCGGGTCTTCCGGGAGGGTGTGCGGACCGCCCTGGAGGGAGACGGCACGCTGCCGGAGGACTTCGAGGCCCGGCTGAACCGGGCGCTGCGGGGCGGCTGACCGGGGCCGCGCGGGTGCGCGGCCCCGGCCGGCCGGTTCAGGTGGTCGCGGTGCAGGTCGGGGTCGGGTTCGCCCCGCTGCCGGAGCCGAGGAAGCCGAAGGACGTCTTCGCCCCGGCGGCCACCGAGCCGTTGTAGCCGGCGTTGCGGGCGGTGACCGTGGACCCGCTGCTGGTCACCGTGGCGTTCCACGCCTGGCTGACCTGCTGGCCGCCCGCGTACGTCCAGGTGACCGTCCAGCCCTTCAGCGCGGTGGCGCCGGCGGTCACCTCCACCTCGCCCTGGAAGCCACCGGACCACTGTGCGGTGACCCGGTAGGTGGCGGTGCAGCCCCCGGCCGGCGGGGTCGTCGGCGGCGGGGTGGTCGGCGGCGGGGTGGTCGGCGGCGTGCCGGGTCCGCCGCCGCCGAAGTCGACGTCGCTGCACAGGTAGTACGACTGGTCCAGGTGGCTGGCCTGCCAGATGGTGTAGACGATGTGCCGGCCGGTGCGGCCCGGTGCGCTGGCCGGCACCTGGATCGAGACGCCCTGGGCCTCCGGCGTCCACCGGCTCGCCGGGGTGTCGCCGATCTGGCCGACCAGTTCCAGGTCGCTCCAGGCCAGCGGCTTGCTCAGGGCGTTGAAGCCCTGCCTGGTCACGTACACCCGGATGTAGTCGGCGCCGTGACTGGCCTGGTCGTACAGCTTGATCCTGAAGTTGGTCGTGGTGGGCACGGTCTTCCAGGCGCCGACCGCGTCGAGCGCGTTGTAGCGGCCGCTGGCGGTGTGCCCGGCGCTGCACAACTGGCCGTCCGGGATGGCGGCCTGGTGGTTGCCGGCGACGCCCTCACGGAACAGGCCGTTCCAGTTCCACATGGCGTTCGGGTCGGCCTGCCAGGCCTGCCAGCACATCGGGTCCTCGGTGGCCATCTTCGGGTTCTGGAAGTCGCTGCCCCAGCGTTGCCAGCAGCCGTAGTTGCGCGACGCCGGGTCCACCACCGATCCGTGGGCGGAGGCGGACCGGGCCAGGGCGGTGGTGAGCAGCAGCGCGACGATCGCGCCGACGGCGAGCAGCGCCGCCACCAGTGGGGTGGGGCGTCTGCGCAGCAGGACGGACAAGGGAGCCTCCGGGGTGAGGGGTCGATCGACGACGACGCCCGGACGGCCGGGAGTTGCCCCCTCCCGAGCCCCTGCGCGGCTCCCGCGACGGCTCTGCCCCCGCAGGCTCCCACGGGAAAACGCTATCCGTCAATGTCTCCCGGGTGCCCGGGTCGGCTCTCCCGGCGCATCGGGACGTGCGGGATGCCGTCCTCGACGTACTCCGGGCCGGTCACCGCGAACCCGTGCCGGGTGTAGAAGCCGACCAGGTAGGACTGCGCCTCCAGCACGCACGGCCGGTCGCCGACCAGCCGCAGCGCCTCGGTCATCAGCCGGCCGGCGTGCCCGCCGCCCCGGGCCGCGGGCGCCACCACGACCCGGCCGATCCGCGCCGCGCCGTCCGGGTCGGCCAGGATCCGCAGGTACGCCAGCACTGCGCCGTCGTGCTGCAGCCAGAGGTGCCGGGTGCCGGGCTCGACGTCCCGCCCGTCCAGCTCCGGGTACGGGCAGTGCTGCTCGACCACGAACACGTCGATGCGCAGCCGGAGCAGGTCGTGGAAGGTGCGGGCGTCCAGGTCGGCGAAGGCGGCGACCCGGACGTGGGCGGTCTGCGTCGGCATCCCGCGATGGTAGGCCGGGCGGTGCGGCGTACCGCGTCGAACCCGGCGTGGCGCGGCCCGCGGGCGCCGGTCAGGCCGGGCGGGCCCCCACGGCGTCGCGGATCTCGGCGCCCTGGGCCTCCACGGCGCGGGCGCAGTGCGCACAGCAGAAGAACCGGCCACGGACCTCCACGCCGTGGCCGAGGATCTTGACCTCGCAGTGCTCGCAGATGGGTGCGAGCTTGTGCGCCGCGCACTCGAAGGAGTCGAAGGTGTGGGTGTCACCGCTGACGGTGCGCACCTCGAACGCCATCCAGTAGTCGTTGCCGCAGACCTCACAGGTAGCCACGATCGAAAACCCCCGGTATCAGGACAGGTGACACCTACAGTGGCGGCAGTGCGGGGTCCGCGGGGGCGAAATGCCGCGAGTCGATCCGGTCGGGCGGCGTTTCGCCCCGGCGTGTCCGAGTCAGGCGTCAGATCACGTGGCGGTGAGCTTGTCGACGTCGGGCGCGTAGACGCTCATCCAGTGCGGGTGCAGCCGGTAGTAGACGACGTCGTTGGCCCAGTCGAAGGCGTCGCTGCCGTAGAAGTCCTTGAAGTAGGCCAGCAGGTCCGGCCAGTCCGCGGCGGGCTCGCCGTCGCGGGGGTTGAGGATCTCCACCGTGCCGTGCGTGAACACGCCCAGGTCCTCGCCGCGCAGGTGCGCGACGCTGGCGGCGGGGCGGGCGGCGAGGTGGCGGGCCTTGGCGGCGCCGGGTGCCGTGCCGAAGTGCCACCTGCCGTGCAGGAAGTGCCCGTCCACGGCGCTGATCCGCGGCTCGCCCTGCGCCGTCACGGTGGACAGGGCGAGGACGCACATGCCGCTGAGGATCCGGGTGAGCTGCGCCGCGGTCAGGGTGCGCTCGGCGATGATCGAGCGCAGGTGCGCCGTGGAGCGGGCGAGGGAGGAGTCGAGCAGGTCCTGGAGCTCTTGAAGCTCTTCTGGTGTTTCGCGCATGCAGGTCATGCTCCGGCAAAAACCTGACGCCTTGTGTCACATCTCTTCGCCGGGCGAAATGCGCCGGCCGATCGGGCCGGGCGGCGTTTCGCCCCCGGCGAGTCGCGCGTTGGACCTGGTGGACCGCCTCGACCCCGGAGGATCACGTGATCAAGCGCAACAAGCTCTTCGGCAACCAGACCCGGGTCACCTTCTGCCTGCCCCGGGACATCCCGCCCGGCCCGGTCAGCGTCGTCGGCTGCTTCAACGGCTGGGAGCCCGGCCGGCACGAGCTGGTCGCCCGCCGCGACGGCACCCGGACGGTGACGGTCAAGCTGGGCCCGGGGGAGTACCGCTTCCGGTACCTGGCCAGCGGGGGTGTCTGGCTGGACGACGACTCCGCCGACCGGGTGGACGAGAGGGGCAGCCTGCTGCTGCTCTGACCGCCCGCGCGGCCCGCCCGACACGGAGCGCGATCCGCTGATGACCGTCGATAATTTTATTGACAGGCGTCTTTACTGTTAACAAACCTTAAATTATGTTGGATGACATCTTCATCAGGCCGAAGCCGAGGAGTTGTCATCATGCGTCGAAGAGTCACCGTCCCGATCCTGGCGGCGGGCGCCGTCGTGTCCTCGCTCGCCGTCGCCGCCCCCGCCCAGGCCCACGGCTACGTCTCCGGGCCGCCCAGCCGGCAGGCGCTCTGCGCCCAGAACCGGGTGCCCGACTGCGGGCAGATCAAGTACGAGCCGCAGAGCGTGGAGGGCCCGAAGGGGCTGCGCAACTGCCATGCCAACATCGCCCACTTCGCCGTCCTCAACGACGACAGCCGGGGCTGGCCGGCCACGTCGGTCGGCAGCTCGGTGACGTTCACCTGGGTCAACACCGCCCGGCACGCCACCAGCAACTGGGAGTACTACATCGGCGGCACCCGGGTCGGCGTCTTCAACGGCGGCGGCCAGCAGCCCGGCGCCACCGTGTCCCACACCGTCAACCTCGGCGGCTTCTCCGGACGGCAGAAGATCCTCGCCATCTGGAATATCGCCGACACCGCCAACGCGTTCTACTCCTGCGTGGACGTGCAGATCGGCGGCGGCAGCGGACCGGCGCCCAGCCCGACGCCGCCGCCCCCTTCGCCCACCCCGAAGGACACCCGGCACTGCGTCAACTCGCTGTCGATCCGGCT
>NZ_JBPQTL010000038.1:0-51202 GCF_051386295.1 Micromonospora sp. URMC 105
CCCCCCCCCCCCCCCCCCCCCCCCCCCCCCCCACCGCTCACCTCAGACCTCTTCGACCGAGCTCGGCTCGCGCCGGGACAGGTCGATGCCCAGCTCCTCCGCCGCCCGGAACACCTCGTCGTCGGTCTCGCGCATCTCCAGGGCCACACCGTCGCTGGAGAGCACCTCGACGTTGAGGCACAGCGACTGCAGCTCCTTGAGCAGCACCTTGAACGACTCCGGGATGCCCGGCTCGGGGATGTTCTCGCCCTTGACGATCGCCTCGTAGACCTTCACGCGGCCCAGGACGTCGTCGGACTTGATGGTCAGCAGTTCCTGCAGGGCGTAGGCGGCGCCGTACGCCTGCATGGCCCAGCACTCCATCTCACCGAAGCGCTGACCACCGAACTGCGCCTTACCACCCAGCGGCTGCTGCGTGATCATCGAGTACGGGCCGGTCGACCGGGCGTGGATCTTGTCGTCGACCAGGTGGTTGAGCTTCAGGATGTAGATGTAGCCGACCGCGATCGGGTCCGGCAGCGGCTCGCCGGAGCGACCGTCGAACAGCTGCGCCTTGCCGGAGGAACCGATCAGCTGCTTGCCGTCCCGGTTGGGCAGGGTCGACGAGAGCAGACCGGAGATCTCCTCCTCGCGGGCACCGTCGAAGACCGGCGTGGCCACGTTGGTGTCCGGCTCGGACTCGTGGGCGTCGATCGAGCGGAGCTGACGCTTCCACTCGGCGTCGTCGCCCTCGACGCTCCAACCGGTCTTGGCCACCCACCCGAGGTGGGTCTCCAGGACCTGGCCGATGTTCATCCGGGAGGGCACACCCAGCGGGTTGAGCACGATGTCGACCGGGGTGCCGTCCTCCAGGAACGGCATGTCCTCGATCGGCAGGATCTTGGAGATGACGCCCTTGTTGCCGTGCCGGCCGGCGAGCTTGTCACCGTCCTGGATCTTGCGCTTCTGGGCGACGTAGACCCGGACCAGCTCGTTGACGCCCGGCGGCAGCTCGTCGCCGTCCTCGCGGGAGAAGGTACGCACACCGATGACCGTGCCGGTCTCGCCGTGCGGCACCTTCAGGGAGGTGTCCCGGACCTCACGCGCCTTCTCACCGAAGATCGCGCGGAGCAGCCGCTCCTCCGGGGTCAGCTCGGTCTCGCCCTTGGGCGTGACCTTGCCGACCAGGATGTCGCCGGGGACGACCTCGGCGCCGATCCGGATGATGCCGCGCTCGTCGAGGTCGGCGAGCATCTCCTCGCTGACGTTCGGGATGTCGCGGGTGATCTCCTCCGGGCCGAGCTTGGTGTCCCGGGCGTCGACCTCGTGCTCCTCGATGTGGATCGAGGTGAGCACGTCCTGCTGCACGAGGCGCTGCGACAGGATGATCGCGTCCTCGTAGTTGTGGCCCTCCCAGGTCATGAACGCCACGAGCAGGTTGCGCCCGAGCGCCATCTCGCCCTCGTCGGTGCACGGACCGTCGGCGATGACCTGGCCGGCCTCGACGCGGTCGCCCTCGAAGACGACCGGCTTCTGGTTGACGCAGGAGCCGGCGTTGGAGCGGCGGAACTTGTGCAGCAGGTACGTCCGGCGGTGGCCGTCGTCCTGGTGGATGGTGATGTAGTCGGCGCAGAGGTCCTCGATGACACCGCCGACCTCGGCGACGACCACGTCACCGGCGTCCACGGCGGCCCGGTACTCCATGCCGGTGCCGACCAGCGGCGACTCCGCCTTGACCAGCGGCACCGCCTGGCGCTGCATGTTCGCGCCCATCAGTGCCCGGTTGGCGTCGTCGTGCTCGAGGAACGGGATCATCGCGGTCGCGACGGAGGTCATCTGCCGCGGCGAGACGTCCATGTAGTCCACGGCGCCCGGCGCGACGTCCTCGGTCTCGCCACCCTTACGACGGACCAGGACGCGATCCTCGGCGAAGGTGCCGTCCGCCTTCAGCGGAGCGTTGGCCTGCGCCTTGACGTACCGGTCCTCCTCGTCCGCGGTCAGGTAGTCGATCTGGTCGGTGACCCGACCCTCGACGACCTTCCGGTAGGGCGTCTCGATGAAGCCGAACGGGTTGACCCGGGCGAAGGTGGAGAGCGCGCCGATCAGGCCGATGTTCGGGCCTTCCGGCGTCTCGATCGGGCACATCCGGCCGTAGTGGGACGGGTGCACGTCACGGACCTCGAAGCCGGCCCGCTCCCGGGACAGACCACCCGGGCCGAGCGCGCTCAGCCGGCGCCGGTGGGTCAGGCCCGCCAGCGGGTTGGTCTGGTCCATGAACTGGGACAGCTGCGACGTACCGAAGAACTCCTTGATCGCCGCCACCACCGGGCGGATGTTGATCAGGGTCTGCGGCGTGATCGCCTCGACGTCCTGGGTGGTCATCCGCTCGCGGACGACCCGCTCCATGCGGGACAGGCCGACCCGAACCTGGTTCTGGATCAGCTCGCCGACCGTACGCAGGCGCCGGTTGCCGAAGTGGTCGATGTCGTCGGCCTCGTAGCCGTCCTCACCGGCGTGCAGCCGGCAGAGGTACTCCACGGTGGCGACGATGTCGTCCTCGGTGAGCGTGCCCGTGGTGATCGGGACGTCCACCTCGAGCTTCTTGTTGAACTTGTAACGACCGACCTTGGCGACGTCGTACCGCTTCGGGTTGAAGAAGAGGTTGTCGAGCAGGGTCTGGGCGTTCTCACGGGTCGGCGGCTCGCCAGGGCGGAGCTTCCGGTAGATGTCGAGCAGCGCCTCGTCCTGGCCGGCGATGTGGTCCTTCTCGAGCGTGGTCATCATCAGCTCGGACCAGCCGAACCGCTCGCGGATCTGCTCGGCGGACCATCCGATGGCCTTGAGCAGGACCGTGACGGCCTGCCGACGCTTGCGGTCGATGCGGACGCCGACCGTGTCGCGCTTGTCGATGTCGAACTCCAGCCAGGCACCCCGGCTCGGGATGACCTTGACGCTGGAGAGGTCGCGGTCGGAGGTCTTGTCCGGCTGCTTGTCGAAGTAGACGCCCGGGGACCGGACGAGCTGGCTGACCACGACGCGCTCGGTGCCGTTGATGATGAAGGTGCCCTTCGGCGTCATCATCGGGAAGTCACCCATGAACACCGTCTGGCTCTTGATCTCGCCAGTGGTGTTGTTGGTGAACTCCGCGGTCACGAACAGCGGCGCGCAGTAGGTCAGGTCCTTCTCCTTGCACTCCTCGATCGAGGCCTTGACCTCGTCGAAGCGCGGAGCCGAGAAGGAGAGCGACATGGTGCCGGAGAAGTCCTCAATGGGACTGATCTCGTCGAGGATCTCCGCGAGACCCGAGCGTGCGTGCGGGTCGTCCGCCGACCGGCCCTGCCAAGCCTCGTTGCCGACGAGCCAGTCGAAGGACTCGTTCTGAATGGCGAGGAGGTTGGGGACCTCGAGGTGTTCGGTGATCCTGCCGAAAGAAACTCGGCGGGGAGCGAAAGCGCTCGACGTACGACTGGTCTTCGCAGGGCGGGAAGCTGCCAAGATGCGTCCTTCCGAGGACCGGTGCTGCAGAACGGCTGGTACGCGTGCACTCCAATGACCCCACCAGAAATATCCGTAAACGGACATTTCCGAGCAGGGGTCAAGTCGGAAGGCAGCGCAAACTAGCAGTGTAGCCGAGAGGCTAACCGCTGTCCAGCCCACCCCGCAGGTCGTCGCGGAACGTGCCTCGGGACCCCTGAGAACCGGGTCTACCGGGCCGCTCGGAACGCGTCGTCCCTGCGGGCCGCTCAGGTCTCGCAGCCGGCGGTGCTGCCGCTGCCATTACCCAAGTGGTGGCCGTCGCAAGCGCGGAAGGTCTTGCTGGTGTCAGCGTGCCTGGGAGTCCGGTGCCGCGTCAAGGGCCGCTCTCGGGTCGCCGCCGTCTTTCCCACTCCAGGACTACCACCGGACACCGTGGAGGCGCCGTACGCCGGGCGTCGGACGTCCTGCTCACGCCGCTGCCACCGGTAGCCACCAACCACAGCGGGGGGTGATCCGTTCCCGGATCACCGCCCGCCGCGATGCGGTGTGCCCCGGCTCACGTGAGCCGGACGCGCGCCTGGTCGTACCTCAATTACTTGAGGGTGACCTTGGCGCCCTCGCCCTCGAGCTTGGCCTTGGCCTTCTCGGCGGTCTCCTTGTTGACCTTCTCCAGGATGGCCTTCGGCGCGGACTCGACCGCGTCCTTGGCCTCCTTGAGGCCCAGGCCGGTCAGCTCGCGCACGACCTTGATGACCTGGATCTTCTTGCCACCGTCACCCTCGAGGACGACGTCGAACTCGTCCTTCTCCGGCTCGGCCTCGGCGGCGGCGGCGCCGCCACCCGGGCCGGCCACCATCATCGCGGCCGGGGCCGCGGCGGTGACCTCGAAGGTCTCCTCGAACTGCTTCACGAACTCGGAGAGCTCGATCAGCGTCATCTCCTTGAACGCGTCGAGCAGCTCGTCGGTGCTGAGCTTCGCCATGTCTGGCGTCCTTTCCTGAATCTGTTAGGTAAGAACTGGGTGCGCCGGGGGGCCTCAGGCCGCCTCGGCGCCCTCCTTCTCGCGCTTGTCCTGCAGGGCGGCCGCCAGACGGGCGGTCTTGGAGAGCGGAGCCTGGAACAGGGCCGCGGCCTTGCTCAGGTTGCCCTTCATGGCGCCGGCCAGCTTGGCCAGCAGCACCTCACGGGACTCCAGGTCGGCGAGCTTCGTGACCTCGGCCGCGGTAATGGCCTTGCCCTCGAAGACACCGCCCTTGATGACGAGCTTCGGGTTGGCCTTCGCGAAGTCGCGAAGCCCCTTCGCCGCCTCGACGACGTCGCCCGAAACGAAAGTCAGCGCGGTAGGACCGGTGAACAGCTCGTCGAGGCCGGAGATGCCCGCCTCGGTCGCGGCACGCTTGGCCAGCGTGTTCTTCGCGACCGTGTAGGTGGTCTCCTTGCCGAGCGAGCGCCGCAGCTGGGTGAGCTGGGAAACCGTCAGACCACGGTATTCGGTGAGCACCGCGGCTCCCGCGTTACGGAAGCTCTCGGTCAGCTCAGCGACGGCCGTGGCCTTGTCGGCCCGGATCGGCTTGTCCGCCATGTCCCTCCTCTCTCGTTGCTCGAGGCTGGTCGCCGTCGGCAGGCCGGAAAGGCCTTCGGACGGCGGCGGAGGATCACGACAACGAGAAAAGCCCCGGCGCAGGGCGCACGGGGCGAGGGCCGGCACGGTCACCATGGTCGGCGGACCACGGGAAGAGCCGATTTTCGCTTGCCGCCCTGCGCGGGTCGCCCGTCATCGCGGGACCTTCGACCGTGCCGGAGCACGGTGACCAGCGGTCTCTGGGTGGAACTTCGTCATCAGGTTACGCCACCGGACCGTGGGCACCAAATCGCCCCCACGTGCGCCCGGTCACCCCCGGCGGCCGACCCTCGCTCACGGGCGGGCCCGACGCCGCCAGGCGTAACCGGCCAGGGCCACCGCGGCCCAGGCCAGCGCACCCGCGCTGAGCAGGAGCGCCGTCGAGATGGCGAGCGGGCCGGTCAGCGCGCGGGCGGTCGCCATCACCGACGGGGCAAGCCAGGGCGCCACCGAGCCGCTCAGGCCGAGCACCAGAGCGCCGACCGCGCCCAGGGCCAGCACCGCGACGCCGTACCCGGCGCTGCCGGTCACCGCGCGGCTGGCCAGGGCACCGAGCGCCACCGCCGCGGGCAGGGCGAGCAGGTGCGCCCAGAGCCCGAGGGCGAGACCCGCCACCAGTGAGCGGTCCCCCGGCCCCACCGGGCCGGTCACCCCGCCGACCAGCCACGGGAAGATCATCGCGATCAGCACCGTGCCGAGCGCGGCCACGGTCGCCGCCAGCAGACCGGCGGCACGCTCCCGGGCCGGGCCGACGAGCACCAGGGCGAGCCGGCGCTGCACGTCGGGCTCCACGTCGAGCAGGATCCTGGTCTGCCAGGCCAGCACCGGGAAGAGCACCACCGCGGAGACGCCGTACGCCTCCGCCGGCTGGGCCCGGCCGCCGCCGTACAGGACGCCGAGCGCGAGCAGGCCGGCCAGCAGCGGCGCCAGCGCCCGCCCGGTACGCAGGAAGCCGGCCAGCCGCAGCCGCACCAGCGCGATCACCGGGACACCTCCCGCCCCGGGCCGTCCGATCCGGCGCCCTGTCCCGCCGTTTGCTCCGGCGACCCGGCGCCGGGCGGGACGGCGTCGGGGCGTACCCGCAGGATCTGGTGGCCCTCGGCGCGCAACCGGGCGACGGCGCCGGCCACCCGCGCGGCCGGCACGGCGAGCTCGACCACCGCCATCGGTTCCGTCCCGGCGGACGTCTCCTCGGTCACCACGCCGTCGGCGACCGTCCAGCGGCGGGCGCCCGGCAGCCGGACGGTCTCCCCCCGGTGGTCGCTGACCAGCACCGACCCGCCGGCCGCCAGCACCTCGTCGACCAGGGCGGGGACCAGGTCACGGGCGGCGGCGTCCAGGCCCTCCCAGGGCTCGTCCAGCACCAGCAGACCGGGCCGCCGGAGCATCGCCTGGGCCAGGCCGACCTTCTGCGCGGTGCCCTTGGACAGCTCGGGCAGCTTCACGCCCCGGAACCGGGTCAGGCCCAGCCGCTCGGTCCACCGGTCGGCCTCCCGCACCGCCCCCGGTCGGGACAGCCCGGCCACCCGGCCCATCGCGGTCAGGTAGCCCGCCACGGTGAAGGGCTGGTCGGCGGGGAACCGCTCGGGGACCCAGCCCACGTGGCGGGGCCGGTCGGCGACCCGGCCCCGGCCCGGCCGGAGCACCCCGGCCGCGACCTGGAGCAGGGTGGACTTGCCCGCGCCGTTGCGGCCGAGCACGAGCGCCACCTCACCCGGGGCGATCCGGGCCTGTGCCGCCCGCAGCACCCACGGGCCGCGCCGGTGGTACCGGAGCCAGACGTCCTCCAGCCGCATGCCCGCGAGCCTGCCACAGCCGGACGAACGGCAGGGGCCCCGCCACGAGTTCGTGGCGGGGCCCCTGCGCGGGTCGTGCTCAGCTCTCGGCCGGAGCCTCGTGCAGGTTCTTCACCAGCTTCGGGTCGACCGGGACGCCCGGGCCCATGGTGGTGGTGAGGGTGACCTTCTTGAGGTACGTGCCCTTGGCCGCCGACGGCTTGGCGCGGAGCACCTCGTCGAGGACGGCGGCGTAGTTGTCCACCAGCTGGGCCTCGGAGAACGAGGACTTGCCGATGATCAGGTGCAGGTTGGAGTGCTTGTCCACCCGGAAGGTGATCTTGCCGCCCTTGATGTCCTGGACGGCCTTGGTGACGTCCATGGTCACCGTGCCCGTCTTCGGGTTCGGCATCAGGCCGCGCGGGCCCAGGATCCGCGCGATCCGGCCGATCTTGGCCATCTGGTCGGGGGTGGCGATCGCGGCGTCGAAGTCCAGCCAGCCGCCCTGGATCCGGGCGACGAGCTCGTCCGTGCCCACCTCGTCGGCACCGGCGGCGGCGGCCTCCTCGGCCTTCGCGCCGGCGGCGAACACGATCACGCGGGCGGTCTTACCGGTGCCGTGCGGCAGGTTGACCGTGCCGCGGACCATCTGGTCCGCCTTGCGGGGGTCGACGCCGAGGCGCATCGCGACCTCGACCGTGGCGTCGAACTTGACGTTGGTGGTCTCCTTGGCCAGCTTCACGGCCTCGGCGGGGGTGTAGAGCTTCGACCGGTCGATGACGTCGGCGGCCTTGCGGTAGCTCTTGCTGCGCTGCATTTCTGGTTACTCCTGTGGTCTCTGGCGGGCCCGCGGTCGTCGCGTGCCCTCCCACGAACTGATCGGGTGGGTGCTGAGCCGACGTCAGTCGTTGACGACGATGCCCATCGACCGGGCGGTGCCGGCGATGATCTTCGCAGCCTGGTCGATGTCGTTGGCGTTGAGGTCGACCATCTTCTTCTCGGCGATCTCACGCACCTGGGCCTGCGACACGGAGCCGACCTTGTCCTTCTGCGGGACGCCCGAGCCCTTCTCCACGCCGGCGGCCTTGAGCAGCAGCCGGGCGGCGGGCGGGGTCTTCAGCACGAAGGTGAAGGACCGGTCCTCGTACACGCTGATCTCGGCGGGGACGATGTCGCCCCGCTGGGACTCGGTCTGCGCGTTGTAGGACTTGCAGAACTCCATGATGTTCACGCCGTGCTGACCGAGCGCGGGGCCCACCGGCGGCGCCGGCGTGGCCTGGCCCGCCTTCAGCTGAAGCGTGAACGTCTTGACGAGCTTCTTCTTCGGAGGCATGTCACTTCCTGGGGCTTGGAACTGGGAAAGGTGCCGGCCGCGGGCGCGCACGGTCAGCGCGATGCGACAGCGGCGACGTTCTAGGGTAGCGCAGCGTTGCTCCGCCCCGTCCGTCGAGGTCCGTCGAGGTCCGGCGGAGGGGCGGAAACGGGTACGCCGGCGGCGGGCGAACGCCCACCGCCGGCGACCCGGACGTCAGATCTTGGCGACCTGGTTGAAGTTCAGCTCGACCGGAGTCTCCCGGCCGAAGATCGACACCAGCACCTTGAGCTTCTGCTGGTCGGCGTTGATCTCGCTGATCGTCGCCGGCAGCGAGGCGAACGCGCCATCGGTGACGGTGACCGAGTCGCCGACCTCGAAGTCGAGGACCTTGATCTCGGGCTTGGCCTTCTTCTGCTCGGTCTCGACCGCCGGGGCCAGCCACTTGAGCACCTCGTCGAGGCTCAGCGGCGCCGGCCGGTCGGCCCGGTCGGTCGCACCGACGAAGCCGGTGACCCCCGGCGTGTTGCGCACGCAGGAGTACGACTCGGCGGTCAGCTCCATCCGGACCAGGATGTAGCCCGGGAAGACCTTGGCCTGGACCTGCGACCGCTTGCCGTTCTTGACCTCGACCTCTTCCCGGGTCGGCACCTCGACCTGGTAGATGAACTCCTCCATGTCGAGGGAGGTGATCCGGGTCTCGAGGTTGGTCTTGACCTTGTTCTCGTAGCCGGCGTACGAGTGCACCACGTACCAGTCACCCGGGGCGTAGCGCAGCTTCTGGCGCAGCTCGGCGACCGGGTCGTAGTCCTCCTCCGGGGCCGGCTCGGTGGTCGGGAATTCCGGCTCGCTGGCGGCCTCGACCGACTCGTCACTGGCCGCCGTCGCCACCGTGGACTGGTCGTCCGTGGTTTCGGCGGTCTCGTCGTACTCAGGCACGCTCGCTCACTTCCGTCACTATCGGCTCAGTCGGCCGGTCAGCTGGGGTTGCCGAAGACCCACAGCACGCCCTTCGCGAACCCGAAGTCGAGAAGGGCGACGATCGTCAGCACCACCGCGACGAACGTCACCACCACGGCCGTGTAGGTCAACAGCTCCTTGCGGGTCGGCCAGATGACCTTACGCAGTTCGGCGACCACCTCGCGGAAGAAACGCGCGATGCGGGCGAACAGTCCGACCCGGTCGGAGTCGGTGCGGGTCTTCGGCTTGCTGTCGGCCGAACCGGCCCGGGCCCGCGCGCGGGTCGCCGTGCCGCCTCGGGAAACCGGCTCGTCCGCGCCGGTGGCGTCGTCGTCGGCAGTCACGTCGTCGACGAGCTCGTCGCGCTCGTCGCGCTGACCCTCGTCGCCGGCGTCCTCGCCGCGCCGCTTGCTCTCGGCCACTTCGCCCTCCGTCGCGGGATGTCGGTCGTACGCCTCATGGGCGTACGCGGCGTGTGCTCACGCCGGCCGGACCAGCCGTCCCGCGACGGGCCGCGGCCGGCGGACCGGACGAAGGGGACCCGATGCCTCGGAACCACCCCGCCGATGCCACCACCACGGGCCGGACGCCGCCGTTCGGCGGCGCGACCCACGGGAACGGTCAGGCCTGAGGCGCAGGGGTGACAGGACTTGAACCTGCAGCCTGCGGTTTTGGAGACCGCTGCTCTGCCAATTGAGCTACACCCCTGTGCGGCAACGCTCGCCCCGCTCGGCCACGAGGGCCGGGCAGGAGTCACTTGCCCCACGGCGGACCAGTGTACGGGTAGTGCCCCGACTTTCCCAACCGGTACCGCCCATGACGTGCCGGACAGCGGTCAGCGCGGGGTCCGGACGGTCGCCCGGGCCTGCGAGAGGACCTTCTCCCCCAGGCAGGTGGCCGTCACGTCGAGCCTGGTCAGGCCCGCCTCGGTGACCTCCCGGACCACCGCGTTGACCTCGATCTCGGTGCCCTGGTCGTCGTCCGGGACCACCACCGGCCGGGTGAACCGGACGCCGAAGTCGACCACCGCGTCGGGTGCGCCGGCCCAGGTGGTGACGGCCCGGCCGACCAGCGCCATGGTGAACATCCCGTGGGCGATCACCCCGGGCAGGCCCACCTTGGTGGCGGTCCGGTCGTTCCAGTGGATCGGGTTGAAGTCGCCGGAGGCGCCCGCGTAGCGGACCAGGTCCGCCCGGGTGATCCGGAACGTCTGCGTCGGCAGCTCCATGTCAGCCCTCCCCGCGTACGACGAGCTTGGACCAGACCGCGACCACCGGCTCGCCGGCGACGGTGCTCACATCGGTGCGGGTGGTCAGGAAGCCGTGCCCGCCCCGGCTGGTGACCTCCTCGATGGTGTTCACGCAGACCAGCTCGTCACCGGCCACCACCGGCCGGGTGTACGCGAAGCGCTGGTCGCCGTGCACCACCCGGCTGTAGTCGACGCCCAGCGCCGGGTCCTCGACGATCTGGCGGCTCGCCGCCATCGTGATCACGAAGGGGAAGGTCGGCGGGGCGACCACGTCCGGGTGGCCCAGCGCCCGGGCCGCCTCCGGATCGTGGTGGGCCGGGTCGGTGGCGCCGATGGCGCTGGCGAACTCGCGGATCTTTTCTCGGCCCACCTGGTAGGGGGCGGTCGGCGGATAGGTCCGGCCGACGAAGGACGGGTCCAGAGACATGCCGCCGAACCTACACGGAACGCACGAACGCCGATCCGTACGGGAGGGCGGCACAGGGCCGCGCCATCCGTGCGGATCGGCGTTCGGGTGTCCGGGGACCGGGCCGGCAGTGCCGGCCGCAGGTCAGCGGGTCTCGCGGTGAACGGTGTGCCGACCGTCCCGGGGGCAGAACTTCTTCAGCTCGATGCGGTCCGGGTCGTTACGACGGTTCTTGCGCGTGATGTAGTTGCGCTCCTTGCACTCCACACACGCCAAAGTGATCTTCGGCCGGACATCGGTCGCCTTCGCCACGGCGGAGTGCCTTCCTCGCTGGGGTATCAACTACGACGCATCAGCCTACGCGGTCGATGCGCGGACATGCAAAGTGGGCGCCCTGTGGCGCCCGTCCCACCGGCCGCCGGGAGCCAGGCCCGGAGGACGAGAGTAGCGGTGGCCGGACTTGAACCGGCGACACAGCGATTATGAGCCGCTTGCTCTGCCATCTGAGCTACACCGCCGCAGGCGGGTCCAGCCGGACCCTCTGAGCCCCCTTACGGAATCGAACCGTAGACCTTCTCCTTACCATGGAGACGCTCTGCCGACTGAGCTAAGGGGGCCTGCCCGATCACCCCGGAGGGCGTCGCGCAGGGGTAACAGTACATGACCTCGCCGCCGAGGTGAAATCGGATCCCCCTGCACCGCGTTTCCGCAGGTCAGGGCACAACCCGCAGCCTCGGCGACTCGCCGGCGGAGATCGTCTCCGGATCCACCTGGGCACCGAACCAGGCCTCCAGGCGCTCGTACGGCAGGGGCCGGCTGAACAGGAAGCCCTGGCCGATCTCGCAGCCGATGTCCTGGAGCAGTTCCAGGGTCAGCTCGCTCTCCACGCCCTCGGCCACCACGGCGAGACCGAACTGCTGGGAGAGCGTGACCACCGCGTTGACGATCGCCAGGTCCCCCGGATCGGTCGCCATGCCCTGCACGAAGGAGCGGTCGACCTTGACCTCGTGCACCGGCAGGCGGCGCAGGTGCGCCAGCGAGGAGTCACCCGTGCCGAAGTCGTCCACCGAGAGCCGTACGCCCAGGTCCCGCAGGCGGCGCAGGGTCGGGATCGGGCGGTCGGTGCCGTCCAGCACCCCGGACTCGCGGATCTCGAAGGTGAGCCGCTGCGGCGGCACGCCGTACTCGGTCAGCAGCTCGCGTACCCGGTCCGGGAAGTGCTGGTCGGTCAGCGTACGGGCGGCGAGGTTGACCGCGACGGCGAGCGGCTGGCCGGTGTGGCTCCAGTCCCGGCTGCGCCGCAGCCCCTCCCGCAGCACCACCTCGGTGAGCCGGTCCAGCTGGCCGGTGTGCTCCGCCACCGCGACGAAGTCCTCCGGGCTGACCGTCCCGTGGGTCGGGTGCTCCCACCGGGCCAGGCACTCCACGCCGACCAGCCGGCGGTCCCGCAGCGTCACCTTCGGCTGGAAGTAGACCTCCAGCCCGCCCTCGTCGAGCGCCCGGCGCAGGTCCCCGGCGAGCCCGAGCCGGCGCAGCGACCGGGACTCCAGCGCCGGGTTGAACAGCTGCACGCTGCCCGGGACCGACTTGGCCGCCGTCGCGGCCAGGTCGACCCGTTGCAGCAGCGAGGCGGCGTCGCTGCCGTGGTCCGGGTGGACGGCCACCCCGACCGCGGTGTCCACGTCCAGGGTGAGCGCGTCGAAGACCATCTCGTCGCGGATCTGCTCGCGCAGCTGGGCGGCGAGCTCCAGCGC
Source organism: Micromonospora sp. URMC 105 (assembly GCF_051386295.1). Taxonomy (NCBI): domain Bacteria; kingdom Bacillati; phylum Actinomycetota; class Actinomycetes; order Micromonosporales; family Micromonosporaceae; genus Micromonospora; species Micromonospora sp. URMC 105. The sequence continues at coordinate 12,534 of NZ_JBPQTL010000038.1, forward strand.
CGCCTCGGCGTTCTCCAGCCGGAGGGTGACCAGAAACTCGTCCCCGCCGGCCCGGCCCACCAGCGCCGAGGAGGGTGCGCAGGCGCGCAGCCGCTCGGCCACCTCGACCAGGACCTTGTCGCCCGCGGCGTGGCCGAGCGACTCGTTGACCTGGCGCAGGCCGTCCACGTCGAAGAGCAGTACCGCCACCACCTCGCCCGGCGCGCGGATCTTGACCGCCTCGTCGAGGGCGCCGCTGATCCGGCGGCGGTTGGGCAGCTTGGTGAGCGCGTCGTGGTACGCGTCGTGCCGCAGCCGGTCGACCAGGCGGGAGTTCTCCAGGGCGACCGCGGCGTGCGCGGCGACGGTCTCGAAGATGGGGATGTCGCTGGCGGTGAAGTGGCCGACGTCGCTGAGCCGGTTGGCCACCTCCAGGGTGCCGATGACGGCCTGCCCGGAGCGCAGCGGCACGGCGATGACGTCCTTGACGCCGGTCGTGCGCAACGACGCACGCAGCTGCTCGTCCCCGCCGAGCCGTACGCCGAGCGCCAGGCTGCGCTGCTGCCGCCGGGTCTCCTCCCGGATCACCTCGGGCGTGGGCGCGACGTCGAGCAGACCCGAGTCGTCCACCCGGGCGGTCAGCATGACCTCCGGGTGCCGGCCCTGGGCGGGCAGCCAGAGGGTGGCGTACTCGGCCTGCATGAGCGCCCGGATCCGGCCGAGCAGCACGTCGACCAGGTTGCCGCTCTGCCCCTCCGCGGTCATCGCCTTGGTCAGGTCGTACATGTCGCCGAGCGTGCGGTGCTGGCGGAAGAACTGGGCGTAGGAGCGGTAGACCATCACGGCGGCGCCCGCCAGTGCGGCGATGAGGACCGCCGACCACCAGGTGGTGACCAGCGCGATGAGCACCACCAGGCCGACCACCACGTTGATCGTCTGGGTCAGCAGGGGCGGCAGCTGGTTCCGCAGCACCCCGGCCCCGGCCTGCCAGCCGTGCATCACCGTGATGACCCCGGCCACGCCGACCAGGGTGGCCAGCGTGAAGGTGCTGACCGAGGCGAAGAGCACGCCCCAGGTGCCGGGGCCCACCCCGCGGATCGGCGGCAGCGCCAGCAGCACCAGCGCGGCGAGGGACGCCGCCGCGGAGGCGTTGGCCACGTTGAATGCGAGCTTGGCGACCCCGAAGCGGTAGCGCAGGTGGGTGAGCAGGGTGGCCAGCGTGTACGCCAGCACCACCATCAGCGGTGGCAGGAAGTAGAACGCCAGGACCAGCGGTATCTCGGTGAGCCGTACCCCGAAGGACTGCCGGCCGATCACGAAGTTGAGCATCGGCAGGCCCGCCACCACCATGACGGTGAGCAGCACGCCGGCGAGGCTCCATGAGCCGAAGGGGTGCGGCGTGGCCAGGCCGATCGCGGTGGAGAAGACGACAGCGACCAGGGTCAGCGGGCCGGTGACCAGCCAGGCGTGCTCGGCAGGCCGCCGAGGGGACGCCGCTCCTGCCGAGGACGACCGACGGTCGGCCATAACACTCCTCATCGGTCACTGGCCGGAGCCGTGGACGGATGGTGCCACCGCACCGTCGGCAGCGCCCCGACGGGGCGGCTGCTGACAGAGTTAGTTGGCCGGCGGCGCCGTCCACACGTAGTCGATGGCCCGCAGCTCACCGATCCCGTCACCGATCAGCCCCGTACCGAAACCAGCGGCGAGGGCGAGAAGCATGAGCAACACGCTGACCCGCCGGGCCAGCCTTCGACCAGACATTCGCGTGCTCCTGTCGGCAGGGTTGTCGGAGGTGAAGATTCCACGATCGTGCCACAAGCGGGTCGGCCCGCAAAGCGGACGGACGGCCGATCGGCGTGGGCCGTACCGGCCGGTTCGGACGGTCGGCGACAAGTCACCAGACGGGGCGGCTCGCGGCTCTGAGCAGCGCACAGATGACGCGTCTTCCGTCTTTAGCCGCGATTCCCCTCGTCCAACGCGAGTAGGACCTTTGCCCCGACGGCCGACCAGTCCGAAGATCCGGTCAGAAGCGACGGGGGCGGTGGTACGTCCGGATGAGCCGCCGGGAAACCGGGGCTCGCCGGTGCGGTCGGCCGGAGACCGGGCCGCAACCGGGCAGGGATCCGAGCGATCGGCGCTTCCCCCGACAACCGATCGCCGACACATCCACGACCGTCAGAATGCTCCACCCGACGCCGAAGCGCCAGCCCCTATCCGACAGTCAGTGACGTGAATACGCTCACCACCGGACGGCGACGGCGGCGCCGAGGGCCGACGGCGGACGTTTCCGCTGGTCAGTCGCGCTCGGACCGGTCGCGTCGCCACCGGGGCGGATCAGCGGGCGACCAGCAGGTTGACGGTGACCGTGTCGCCGACCCGGAGCCCCTCGGCCTCGCGCACGCTCGCCTTCACGGGCACCACGTACCGCCCGTCCTTGGGGAACAGCGACGTCGTCCACCGGGTCCGCCCGATCCGGGCCGTCACCGGCACCATGCCCCAGCCATAGCTCACCGACGCCGCCGTGGCGGTCAACTCCTGGCAGTCCTCTTCCGGGACGGTGACGAAGTGCCAGGGCGCCGGCCCCTTCCAGAACCACACGTCGCCGCTGAACTCCAGCTCCATCGGATCAGGATAGGAGCGCGCCCCCGGGGTTGGGCGTACCTGCCGAGCGGTTACCCGACCACCTTGCGCAAGAAGGCGGAGAGGCTGACGGTCATCCGCTCGATCTTCTCGGCCAGGCTGATCGACTCGTCGAGGCGCCGGCCGGCGTCCTTCTTCCCGCGCAGGTAGAGCGAGCACGCCAGGTCGGTGCAGATGTAGACGCCCACCGAGTTGCCCTGCCGCCCGTCCCGCCCGGCCTTGCGCGCGGTCATCAACGAGACGCCGTCACCGGTGTGCGTCGTCAGACAGAGCGAACACATGCTGCGCCGGACGCGCCCGGTCTGGGGTGCCACCCGCAGCGCCACGCCGACGAGCCCCGTGTCGGACCCGGCGACCAGATAGGCCCGATCCCCGGCGGACGGGTCCCGCCACCCGAGGAAGTCGAGGTTTGCCCAGGGTCGCTCGCCCAGATCCCTGGGCACCGGCAGACGCTTCGCCTCACCCTTGGTGCAGTTGACGAAGGCAGCGCGGATGGCAGACTCGGTGGGCGGTGTCATAGGCACCAGCCTAATGGCATTAGGTAAATAAACGAAACATCTAGGTGTGGAGCTGAACACATGGCACGTGCGGGGGTGACTGCCGAACGCCTGACCCTGGCGGCGGCGGAACTGGCCGACGAGGTCGGCTTCGAGAACGTGACCGTCTCGGCGCTGGCGCGCCGCTTCGGCGTCAAGGACGCGAGCCTCTACTTCCACATCAAGAACGCGCAGGACCTACGGATCAAGGTGGCGCTGCTGGCCCTGGCCGAGCTCGCCGACCGGGTCGCCGACGCGCTCGCCGGCCGCGCGGGAAAGGATGCCCTGGTCGCGTTCGCCAACGCCTACCGCGACTACGCGAAACAGCATCCGGGCCGGTACGCCGCGATGCAGCAGGACCTGGACCCGGAGACGGCGGCCGCCGGCGCGGGCGGCCGGCATGCGGAGATGACGCGGGCGATCCTGCGCGGCTACCAGCTCTCCGAGCCCGACCAGACGGACGCGGTGCGGATGCTGCACAGCACGTTCCACGGGTACGTCTCCCTGGAGCGGACCGGCGGATTCCGCCACCATCCGCGCAGCATGGACGCCTCGTGGTCCAGGGCTTTGGACGCCCTCGACGCCCTGCTCAGAAACTGGCCGCCGCAGTGAGACGTCGCTGGACGAAGAAGGCCTCTGATGTGCGTTTCCGCAGATCAGAGGCCTTATCGCTGCCTGGTGGCGGGTAGAGGATTCGAACCTCTGTAGCTTTCGCGACGGATTTACAGTCCGCTCCCATTGGCCGCTCGGGCAACCCGCCAGGGCGTACCACCGCACTCGCGCGCGGCAGCGGAGCCAAGGATAGCGGTTGCCCCCGGGGAGGTCGCAACCGGGTACGGTCAGGGGGTCGTGCCGCTGGTCAGCGGGCGACGGTACGTGACAGACCGCCGGACAGCAGGAGCATGATCATGGCAGCGAACCCGTCGTTCGACATCGTGAGCAAGGTCGACCGTCAGGAGGTCGACAACGCCCTCCGCCAGGCGGAGAAGGAGCTCGCGCAGCGGTTCGACTTCCGCGGCACCGGTGCGGAGATCTCCTGGTCGGGCGAGGAGGCGATCAGCCTCCAGGCGGAGACCGAGGAGCGGGTCAGCGCCGCGCTGGACGTCTTCAAGGAGAAGCTGGTCAAGCGGAACATCTCGCTGAAGTCCCTGGACGCCGGCGACCCCCGGTCCTCGGGCAAGGTGTTCAAGATCGACTGCAAGGTCATCCAGGGCATCGACTCGGACAAGGCCAAGGCGATCAGCAAGAAGATCCGCGAGGAGGGCCCGAAGGGCGTCCAGGCCCAGATCCAGGGCGACCAGCTCCGGGTCACCGGCAAGAAGAAGGACGACCTCCAAGCCGTCATCGCGCTGCTCAAGGGCGAGGACTTCGGGGTGGCCCTGCAGTTCACCAACTACAGGTAAACACTCAGCTCGCGAAGATCAACAGCAGCACCACGGTCAGGATCACGCTGATCAGCAGGGAGCCGAGGCAGCCCACCCGGTTCGAGAAGAAGAAGAACATACGGACGCTGTACCCCGATCGACGGGATGCAGACCAGCGCGGGCGTTCCCCGCAGGGAACGGCCGCGACTGCGTTTCCGGGTCGGGCTGCCGGTCAGACCAGGCTGGGCTGCTCGGCGCGTACCGCGGTCGCCTCGGCCCGGGCGATCGGCCCGGCGGGGAGCGCGGCCACCGCGGCCCCGACGGCGACGGCGGCCCCCGCGAAGAGGAACGCCCACGGCACGCCGCCGGCGTGGTCGACGATCAGCCCGGCCACCGCGCCACCGGCGGCGCTCGCCGCCACCGACATGGTCACCACCCAGGTGTACGCCTCGTTCAGCATGCCGCTCGGGGCGATCCGCCCGACCAGGGTGTTCTCCAGGGTGAGCGCCGGCGCGATGGTGGCTCCGCCGACGACCAGCGCGACGCCCAGCGCCACCGGGGTGGGCATCACCGCGAAGACGGCGAAGCTGCCGGCCACCGCGGCGAGCAGCCAGGCGAACTGCCGGGTCATGTTCGCCGACGGCTTGCGTACGCCGAACCAGAAGCCCCCGGCGGCGCTGCCGACGCCCCAGACCGCGAGCAGGACACCGGCGAGGCTCTCCGGGTCACCGGTGGGCTGGTTGCCGGCGAAGGCCGGCACGATCACCCCGGCCGCGCCGAACGCGATGCCGAGGCTGGCGACGCAGACCAGCAGCGCGGGGAAGCCGCCCACCCGCAGCGGGCCGAGACCCTTGGCGTGGTGCTCCCGGGGGTGCGGCCGCCAGCCGCGCATGACCCGCCCGAGCGCCACCGCGGCGGTGCCGACCAGGGTCACCAGGGCGGCGCCGATCAGGGCGGCGGCGGCATCTGCGACCAGCACGAAGCCGGCCACCAGCAGCGGGCCGAGCACGAAGACGACCTCGAAGAGCGAGGTCTCGGCGGCCAGGGCGGTGTTGCGCAGGTGGTACCGCCCGGAGCTGGGGCCGGTGAGGTCGTTCCAGGCGCCCCGGATCGCGGCGGTCAGCGGCGGGTACGTCGCACCGGCCACCCCGGCCGCCAGGTAGATCAGGCCGAGGCCGCCGGCCTCCGACCGGCTCGCCCAGAGCAGCCCGAACAGGGCGAACGGGTGGGCGACGGCGGTCGCCAGCAGCACCGGGGTGGGGCCGATCCGGTCGGCGATCCGGCCGGCGACGGGGCTGAGCGCGGCACCGGAGAGGGCGTAGACGCCCCCGGCGACCGCGGCGAGCGAGTATCGCCCGGTCACCTGCTCGACCACCAGCAGCAACGCCAGTGGCGTCATGCCGATCCCGAGCCGCCCGACGATGCCGAAGATCAGCAGCATCGGCGCGCCGGGGATCCGCCAGACGCCCAGGTACTGGCGCAGTGCGGCCACGGTCGACCTCCATGGGTGTAACGGGTGGGAGACGTTTCGACCCTAACGTCGGCTGCCGCGCGGGGGAAACGATTAGTGCCCTCGGACACGACTGCGCCCGCGTCCGGCGGACCGGACGCGGGCGCAGGTGTCGTACGTCAGCGCTCGAACTGGACCGGGCCGCTGCTGACGGCCAGCTGCTCCAGCCGGGCGACCCGCTCCTCCATCCGGGGGTGGGTGGAGAAGAGCGCGGCGATGCCGCCGCCCCGCTTGAACGGGTTGTCGATCATCAGGTGGGCGGTGCTGGTCAGCTGGCCCTGCGCGGGCAGCGGACGGCTCTGGGTACCCATGTGGATCTTCTTCAGGGCGCTGGCCAGCGCCAGCGGGTCCCGGGTGAGCTCGGCGCCGGAGGCGTCGGCCTGGAACTCCCGGCTCCGGCTGATCGCCAGCTGGATCACGGTGGCCGCGATCGGGCCGAGGATCAGGGTGAGCAGCAGCACGGCCGGGTTCGGGGCGTCCTCGTCGTCGCCCCCGCCGAGCGGGATGAACCAGGCGATGTTGGCCAGCGCGGTGACGATGCCGGCCAGGCCGGCCGCGACGCTGGAGATGAGGATGTCCCGGTTGTAGACGTGCGACAGCTCGTGACCGATCACCCCGCGCAGCTCGCGGTAGTCCAGGATCTCGGTGATCCCCCGGGTGACGCAGACCGCCGCGTGGGCCGGGTTACGCCCGGTCGCGAACGCGTTGGGCTGCGAGGTCGGGCTGATGTAGAGCCGAGGCATCGGCTGGCGCGCCTCGGTGGCCAGCTCGCGGACCATCCGGTACAGCTCGGGGAATTCCGCCTCGCTGACCGGTTGTGCCCGCATCGAGCGCAGCGCGAGCTTGTCGGAGTAGAAGTAGCTCACGCCGTTCATCAGCAACGAGACGACGACGGCGATGACGAGGCCGGCGCTGCCGCCGAACCAGTAGCCGACCGCGAGGATCAGCGAGGTCAACAGGCCGAGCAGCGCTGCGGTCTTCAAACGGTTGTGATGCACGATCGCTCCTTCGGTGCGCGGGCCACGCGGGACCCGCTGACCGGTCCAACGTCACCGGTACCCGTCAACCATCCTGCTCATGACTGAGAGTTGGCTGGAGGTCGCTGAGGGCCCGCTGGCAGCGCCTTTGGCCCCCCGGTTTGCGGCGAGTCGGGGCCTCCCACGACGGGGACACCCCGACACGCCGCAAAGCGGAGCGGCAGCGCCGGGCACGAAGGGGCCGCGCGGGGGCGTTTCGGGCAGGCGGGACCGGAGCGAGGGCGAAGGGGTCAGCGGGCGGCGAGGTCGAGGACGAGCTGCGGGGCGAAGCCGACCACCACGGCGGCGGCGGTGGCGAGGCCCAGCGCCGCCGCGACCGTCCAGGCCGGCCGGGCGGCCTCCCGCTCGCCGGAGACCGCCATTCCGGCGTCCCGGCTGTCGCCGGCGTAGAGGGTGGCGGCGAGGCGCAGGTAGTAGGCGAGCCCGATCACCGCGTTCACCGCCACCACCAGGGCCAGCCAGCCCGCGCCGCCGGTCAGCAGCGACCGGACCACGGTGACCTTGGCGAAGAGCCCGGCCAGGCCCGGCGGCAGACCAGCCAGGCCGATCAGCGCCAGCGCGAGGGCCGCCGCCACCCACGGATGCCGGCGGGCCGCGCCGCGCAGGTCGTCGACCGTGCCGCCGTCCGCGCCGGCCGGACGCAGCGCCACCAGCGCCGCGAAGGCGGCCAGCTCCAGCAGGACGAAGAAGACCGCGTACGCGACCGCGGCGGCGTACGCGGCCGACCGGGCCTCGCCGGTGCGCCCGGCGGCCAGCGCCAACGCGCCCAGCGGGGCCAGGATGTAGCCGGCCTGGGCCACCGACGACCAGGCGAGCAGCCGGACCGTACGCCGCTGGCGCAGCGCCACCAGGTTGCCGACCGTCATGGTCGCCACGGCGAGCAGGGCGAGCACCGGGCCGGTCACGTCGGCCGGCAGCGCGCGCTGCACCACGGCGAGCAGGGCGACGACCCCGCCGAGCTTGGAGGCGGTGGAGAGGTACGCCGCCACCGGCAGCGGCGCGCCGTCGTAGGTGGCCGGCGCCCAGGCGTGGAAGGGCACCGCCGCGACCTTGAAGGCCAGCCCGAGCACCACCAGCGCGACGGCGGCAGTGGTCAGCGGCAGGTCGAGCAGCTCGGGGCGGTCGCCGAGGATCGCGCCGAGCCGGTCCAGGTGCAGCCCGCCGGTGGTCGCGTAGAGCAGCGCCGCGCCGAGCAGGGTCAGGGTGGTCGCGACCACGCTGACCACGAAGAAGGTGACCGCCGCCTCGGCGCTGGCCAGGCTGCCCCGGCGCAACCCGACCAGCACGTAGAGCGGCAGGGTGAGCGTCTCCAGGGCGACGATCAGGGTGATCAGGTCGCCGGCGGCGCCGAGCACCACGCCGCCGGTCATCGAGCAGGCGAGCAGGAAGCAGTACTCCCCCGGCGGCGTCGGCCCGTCGGACAGCAGCGGCCCGGAGAGCCCCAGCACCCCGAGGGTGAGCAGGGCGAAGACGGCGGCCACCAGCGCCGCCCGGCCGTCCAGGACCCAGGAGCAGTCGGCGCCGACGCAGAACGTCCGCCGGGTCTGTCCCGCGCCGACCAGCGCCGCGCCGACGGCGGTGGCGACGGCGCCCACCGCGGCCACGGCCACCGTCGCGCCGCGCCGGGCCACCAGCAGGTCGGCCAGGAGCACGAGTACGGCGGTGCCGGCAGCCAGGTACGCCGGCAGCAGCGCCACGTTGTCCACGCTCTGTACGAGACTCATGCCGTCTCCTCCCGCCGCCCGCTGACCGGGTCGCCGCCGACCCGCGGCGACGCGCTCACCGGAGCACTCCGACCAGGGCGTCCACCGGGCCGGTGGCGAGGCCGAGCACGAGGGTGGGCGCCAGACCGACCGCGAGGGCGAGCAGCACCAGCGGCGCCCAGGCGGTCAGCTCCGCCCCGGCCAGCCCCGGCGTGAGCCGGCCCACCGCCGGGCTGGGCCGCCCGTGGGTGACCTGCCGCAGCAGCCGCAGGAAGTACGCGGCGGTGAGCGCCCCGCCGACCGCGGCCAGCACGGCCAGGGTGGTCCAGAACGGCCCGCCCCGCCCGACGGCGGCGAACACGGCGAACGCCTCACCCCAGAAGCCGGCCAGCCCCGGCAGGCCGAGCGAGGCCACCGCGGCGAAGCCGAGCAGCCCGGCCAGCCGGGGCGCGGTCTCCCGCAGCCCGGACAGCTCGGCGAGCGCGCCGGTGTGCGTACGGTCCTTGACCGCCCCGGCGAGGAAGAAGAGCAGGCCGGTGATCACCCCGTGCGCGATGTTGCCGATCAGGGCCGCCTGGATGCCGGTGGTGGTCAGCGTGGCCACCCCGAGCAGCACGAAGCCCATGTGCCCGACGCTGGAGTACGCGATCAGCCGCTTCAGCTCGTCCTGCGCCAGGCAGACCAGCGACCCGATCAGGATGGCCGCGACGGCGAGCACGCCGAGCACCGGGGCGGCCCAGCGGGCGCCCTCGGGAGCGACCCCGACCGCGACCCGGATCAGGCCGTACGTACCCATCTTGAGCAGCACCCCGGCGAGGATCACGCTGCCGACGGTGGGCGCCTGGGTGTGCGCGTCGGGCAGCCAGGAGTGCAGCGGCCAGAGCGGGGCCTTCACCGCGAAGGCGAGCCCCAGCAGGGTGAACGCGGCGAGCTGGGTACCCCGGGACAGCCCGGCCCCGCCGGTGAGCGCGAGGATGTCGGCGGTGCCCGCGGCGGCCACCACCACGTAGACGCCGACCAGCAGCAGCACTGAGCCGAAGAGCGTGTAGAGGGCGAACTTCCGCGCCGCCCGGCGCCGGTCCGCGCCGCCCCAGCCCGCGATGATCGCGTACATGGGAAGCAGGACGACCTCGAAGAACGCGAAGAAGAGCACCAGGTCCAGGGCGAGGAAGGTGCCGAGGATGCCCACCTCGACCACCAGCAGCAGCGCCACCAGCGCCCGCCCGCTCCCGCCGTCCGGCACCCGCCGGAGGGTGTAACCGCAGCAGAGCAGGGTGAGCAGGGCGGTCAGCACCACCAGCGGCCAGGAGATCCCGTCGACGCCGAGGTGGAAGCGCAGGTCCAGGCCGGGCACCCAGGGCAGGTCGAGGCGGTGCCAGGGCTGCACGGCCGGCGCCGCTCCGTAGCCGGACCAGCCGTGGTCGCCGAGCACCAGCAGCACCGCGCCCACCAGGGTCAGCGCGGCGACCGCCGTGCCGACCAGCCGGGCCGCCCGGTCCCGGGGCGTCGCAGCCACCAGGACCGCGCCGACCGCCGGCACGGCCAGCACCCCGACCAGCAGGAACTCTCCGAGCGTCATGCCGCCCCTCCGATCAGGACGGCGGCGACCCCGATCAGCAGCGCGCCGGCGAGCACCGCCGCCGCCGCGCGGGGCAGCGCCGCCCGGTGCAGCGCGCCCAGCGCGCCGCCGAGGCCGGACGCACCCCGGCCGCTCCCCTCCACCAGGCCGTCCACCACCACCTCGTCACCGGTACGCGCGACCCGGGCGAGCGCGCTCGCCGGGCGTACGACCAGGGCGTGCTGGACGTCGTCGAGCCGGAACGCCCGGGCGAAGACCGGCCGCAGCGGACCCAGCGCGCGGGCCGGGTCGGCGGCCCGGTCCCGGCGCCAGCCGGCCCAGGCCAGCCCGGCGCCGGCCAGCAGCAGCACGGTCGGCAGCAGCAGCGCCAGGCCGAGGTGGACCAGCTCGACGTCGGCTTCGACGCCGTTCGCCGGGGCGAGCAGCCGATCGGCGAACGGGGGCAGGAAGGCGGCCGGCCCGAGCAGCGCGGCCGGCACCGCCAGCAGCAGCACCGGCCAGCGCATCGCGGCCGGCGGGTCGTGCGGGTGCAGCAGCGGCATCCGGGGTTCGCCGAGGAAGGTGCGCAGCAGCAGGCGGGTGGCGTACCAGGCGGTGACCACCACGCCGAGCAGCCCGGTCAGCCAGACCAGCCAGCCGACCCAGGCCGGGGCGGGACCGGCGCCGTCCAGCGCGGCGGCCTCGGCGACGGCGAGCACGCCGTCCTTGCTCCAGAAACCGGAGAGCGGCGGCACCCCGGCCAGCGCACCGAGACCGATCAGCGTGCACCAGAAGGTCACCGGCATGTCCCGGCGCAGCCCACCCATCCGGGACATCAGCGTGGTGCCGACGGCGTGGATGACCGCGCCGGCGGCGAGGAAGAGCAGCGCCTTGAAGGCGGCGTGGGTGAGCAGGTGGAACAGGGCGGCGGCCGGCGCGCCGACGGCGAGCGCACCGGTCATGTAGCCGATCTGGGAGACCGTCGACCAGGCGAGCACCCGCTTGAGGTCGTCCTGCGCGGTCGCCGCGAACGCGCCGAGCAGCAGGGTGATCGAGGCCATCACCCCGAGCACGGCCAGCGCGGTCGGGACGGCCGCGAAGAGCGGGAAGAGCCGGGCCACCGCGTAGACGCCGGCGGCGACCATGGTGGCGGCGTGGATCAGCGCGGAGATCGGGGTGGGACCGGCCATCGCGTCGGGCAGCCAGGTGTGCAGCGGGAACTGGGCGCTCTTGCCGGCCACCCCGGCGAGCAGCAGCAGGCAGGCGGCGGTGAGCGTGCCGGTGGCGTGGTCGTGGGCGAGCACGTCGGCGATCCGGAAGCTGCCCGCCGAGACGCCGAGCAGCGCGATGCCGAGCAGGAAGCCGACGTCACCCACCCGGGTGACCAGGAACGCCTTCATCGCGGCGGCCGGCGCCTCGGGCAGCCGCCGGTCGTGGGCGATCAGCAGGTAGGAGCAGAGGCCCATCACCTCCCAGCCGACCAGCAGCAGGACCAGGTCACCGGCGACCACCACCAGCAGCATCGCCGCGGTGAAGAGGCTGATCTGGGCCGCGTAGGGCGGATAGCGGTGGTCGACCTCGACGTCGTCGTGCGGGCCCCGCTTCAGGTACGCGGTGGAGTAGACCTGCACGGCCAGGGCCACCGCCGCCACGGCCACCGCGACCAGGGCGGCGGTGCCGTCCAGCCGGACGCCGAGGGTGACCCGCAGGCCGCCCAGGTCGATCCAGGTGGCGGAGGTCTCGACCGGGTCGCCGACCCGGGCCAGCAGGAGCAGTGCGATCAGCAGCGCCCCGGCCGCGCCGGCCACCCCGAGGCCGATCGCGACCCGCCGGGCCCGGTCCTCCCCGGTGGTCGCGCCGCGCGGCGACGGTGGCAGCAGCAGGCCGGTCAGGCCCGCCACCAGGGGTACGGCCGGCAGCGCGGCCCCGAGCAGACCGGTCACCGCGGTACCTCCGTCGGGGCCTCGGCGAGCGGCACCTCGTCCACCGCGACGCTGGCCCGCAGCCGGTAGAGCTGGAGCACGATGGCCAGCCCGACGCCGATCTCGGCGGCGGCCAGCACGATCACGAAGAGCGCGAAGACCTGCCCGCCGTGCGGCAGCGCGGCCTTCGCGGTGGTGTCGGCGGTGACCAGGATCAGGTTGACCGCGTTGAGCATCAGCTCGACCGCCATCAGCACCAGCACCGCGTTGCGGCGGCGCAGCACGCCGTAGACGCCGAGGCCGAACAGCAGCGCGGCGGTGACGTACGGGATGACCGGCCTCACCGGCGACCGCCCTCGTCGGGGCGGCGGCCGATGTCGGGGCGGGAGAGCACGATCGCGCCGACCAGGGCGGCCAGCAGCAGCACCGAGAGCACCTCGAACGGCAGCACCCAGGTGCGGAAGACCTGCTCACCCAGGCGCTCGGCGGTGCCCGCCGCCGGCAGCTCCACCCGGGACCAGCGGAACGCGTCGACCAGCAGCACGGCCAGGCCCAGGCCCGCGCCCCCGCCGATCAGGGCGGCCGGCCAGCCCGGCCGGTCCAGGTCGTCGGAGGCGCCGATCGGGGCGCGGGTCAGCATCACCGCGAACAGCAGCAGCACCACCACCGCGCCGACGTAGATCAGCACCTGCACCCAGGCCACCAGCTCGGCGGTGAGCACCAGGTAGTCCCCGGCCAGCGCGCCGAGGCAGAGCACCAGGTAGAGGCCGGCCCGGACGAGGTGCTTCGTGCCCACCACGAGCGCGCCCGCCCCGACCGCCACCGCGCCCAGGGCGAGCAGCAGCACGTCCGCGCCGGTCATCAGGGCGTACCCCCGTCGGCGGCGGGGCCGGGCTCGGGGCGTACCACGGTGGGGCGGGCGGCGGAGCTGGTCGGGGCCGCGGCCTTGCGTGCGGCGGTGGACTCCTCCTTGGCCGGCTCGCCGTTGTGGTCGTGCGCGGGCGGCGGCGGAACCGTCGCCATCCACTGGCCGAGGTGGTCCTTGTCGTGCAGCAGGTCCTTGATGTCGTACTCGGCGTACTCGAACTCAGGCGACCAGTAGAGCGCGTCGAACGGGCAGACCTCGACGCAGATGCCGCAGTACATGCAGAGCGAGAAGTCGATGTCGAACTTGTCGAGCACGTTGCGCTGGCGGGGGCGGGCGGCGCCGGCCACCGCCACCTCCTCCTTGTGGGAGTCGATGTAGATGCACCAGTCCGGGCACTCCCGGGCGCAGAGCATGCAGACCGTGCAGTTCTCCGCCAGCAGCGCGATCACACCCCGGGAGCGGGGCGGCAGCTCGGGGGCGACGTCCGGGTACTGCTGGGTGGTCGACCGGCGGGTCATCGTCTTCAGCGTGACCGCCAGCCCCTTCACCAGCCCTTCGCCGGGCAGGCCGCTGCGCTCGCTCACGCCGTCGCCTCGCTTCGCTCAGCGACGCCGTGCGGCGCCTTCGCGCTGAGCCGGCTGGTTCGCTCGCTGCGCTCGCTCATGACGCTCATCCTGCCCTGTGCCCCCGGCGCGCGCGAGCGCCACCCGGCTGTTGGCGGCGCTACCGTGACGCCGGGGAGAACGACGCAGCGGGAACGACCCGTCGACGACCGCGGCGCTGCCCGGCGACCACCCGCCGCCGGGCGCGCGGACCATCGACGGCATCCGCCGCGGGTGACCCGGACCCCGGCCCGGCGCAGACACCGGGGACTTAGCTGATCATCTATGCTGCTCCGGCCGACGAACGAGGGGGACCACGGCCGGATGAAGAAGACCACCACCCGGGTGATCGCGGCGATGGCCGCGCTCGCCGCCGTGCTCTTCGGCACGACGGCAGCCCAGGCCGAGCCCGGCGCCACGATCACCGGCACGGTGACCGACCGGGCGACGGGTGCGCCGCTCGCCGGCGCCTGCGTCTCGCTGATGCAGACGGCGGAACAGGCGCTGACGACCCGCTGCACCGACACCACCGGCACCTACACCTTCACCGGGGTCACCGGGCAGTCCTTCTGGGGCGTGCACATCCGGGCCCGGTCGACCGGCCGGCCCGACGTCTGGTGGCCGAGCGCCCCGGACTACTACAACAGCGAGCGGCTGCACGTGGAGCCCGGCACGACCGGCCGGGCCGACCTCAGCATGGTCACCGAGGTGGGCGGCTTCCACGGCCGGATCACGCACCCGGACGGCAGCCCCGCGTACGCCAGTGAGGTGACCGCGGTCGCCGTCGACGGCGCCTGGCGGGCCAAGGCCCTGGCCGACAACGAGGGCCGGTACCGGCTGGCCGGGCTGCCGGTCGGTGCGTACCGGCTCGGTGTGGGGCCGGAGGGCTCGGTCCCGCGACAGTGGGTGCCGGGCCGGGCGAACCAGAGCGACGCGACTGTCTTCACGGTCACCGCCGGCAGCAGCACCTCGGTCGACGAGCGGTACCTCTCGGAGGCGCCGCCGACGAGCATCGGCAACGGCACGATCGCCGGCCTGGTCACCGCGCGGGCCACCGGGGAGCCGGTCGCGGGCGCCTGCGTGACCGCCGTCAACGCCGACCGCGGCGGCGAGGTCGGCCGGTCCTGCACCGACGCCACCGGGCGCTACCGCATCGAACGCCTCTGGTACCAGTACCAGTACCGCCTGCGGGTGCAGGCCGAGGGCTTCCCGGAGCAGTGGGCCAAGGACGCCAACGACTTCGACAACGCGACCCTCTACACCACCTCGGGCGAGGAGGTCACCACGGCCGACGTGGCGCTGCGGGTCGGTGGCGGCACGATCCGCGGCCGGGTCATGCCGGAGCAGGGCGGCACCATGCCCTGGTCGCTGTCCGTGGTGGCCAAGGCGGTCGACGGCTCGTGGCGGGGCGGCGTGATCGCCGTCGACGGCGAGTACCGGCTCGATCGGGTGCCGCCCGGTGACTACCGGGTGTATTTCTACGCCGCCGGCCGGACCCGCCAGTTCCACCCGGGCGTGGCGACCGCGGAGGAGGCGGCGATCGTCGGTGTCACCGAGGGCGGGACGACCGTCGTCGATGAGCGGCTGGTGCCCGCCGGCTCGGTGGAGATCGACCTGGTGGACAAGAGCACCCGCGCCCCGGTCAGCGGCTGCGTGGAACTGGTCGAGTCGGTCGAGAAGGCCTGCACCCCGAGCGGTTCCAACCGGGTCACCTTCCCGGTGGTCTGGGCCACCACCCAGCGGACGGAGACTGCCCGGGTGACGCCCGGCCCGGGGTACTGGCAGCGCGCGGTCGGCGACATCCGGGTCACGTCCGGCAAGGCCACCCGCCTCACCCTGGAGATCGAACCGGCGGCCACCGTGAAGACCAGCGTGGTCGACGGCGCGGGCAACAAGGTCGCCGGTATCTGCGTCACGCCGGTCTCCGGTGTGTCGGTTCCGACCACCCCGCTCCGCCAGGAGAACCAGGACCGTCGGTACTGCTCGGACGCCTCGGGCTCGCTGACCGTCGGCCCGCTGCCCGCCGGCCCGACGCAGCTTTTCGTGCAGTCGACCAAGCCGTGGGGCGCCCAGTGGTACGCCACCACCGGCGGCACCGGCGACCGCCGCACCGCGAGCGTCCTCAACCTCAACGTCGGCACGGTGACCAGCACCGCACCGATCCGCCTCGACCGGGCCGGCTCGATCACCGGCACCGTGCAGGGCGCGGACGGCAAGTTCGTCGAGGGCTGCGTGCAGGCCGGCGCCGGCCAGCCCGACCTGCCCGGCGGAGCGGCCCGGGGTTGCACGGTCTTCACCAGCGGCCCGTACGAGGGCCGGTTCACCATCACCGGGCTCGGCCCGTACCGGTGGCCGTTGCAGTACACCGGGCAGTGGATGGGCGACGACTCGCCCTTCGCGCTGGCCTGGTCCGGCAACGCCACCAACCGGTACCTGGCCACCCCGGTGCAGGTGAAGGCGGACGCGACGGTGACCGCCCCGCCGGTCACCCTGCCCCACGACGGCACCATCCGGCAGTTCGACGTGGGTGCCGGCGCGGGCACGTACTGGTCGGTCGAGGCGTACCACCCGAGCACCGGAGACCTGGTGGCGGTCTACCGCCGGGCGTACGACGAGGCGATGGTCGGGCTGCCGGCCGGTCCGCTGCTGCTGCGCTACGTGCCGGGCAGCGGAAAGCCGTGCTGGTACGTGGCCGGCGGCGCGACCGGGGGTGCCGGGGGCACTCCCCGGCCGACCGTGGTGAGCATCGCCCCGCAGCAGATCGTCGACAGCATCCGCATGGTGCCGGGCAGCACGTGCCTGGCCGTCCCGGTCGCGACCCGGGAGGGCCCCTCGAAGCCGGGCTGAGCCCCGGCGTCTCCGCGGCCCGTGCCGACAGTCCCCCGCGAAGGGCGTCGGCGCGGGCCGCGGCCGTTGCGGGGCTCCCTGCGGCGGTCGTGGCGATCAGGCCGGCGGCAGTATCTCCACGCCGAGCTGCTGGAGGAGCTGGAACAGCTCGTTGACGCTCCACACGTCGACGATCCGCCCCGCACCGTCGAAGCGCAGGAAGGTGGCCCCCGAGTAGCTGACCACCTGCCCGGTCGGCGGCACCGGGCCGAACTGCCCGGCCTGGGTGCCGGCGGCCCGCCAGCGCACCGCCACCCGGTCACCGGCGGCCACCACGTCCACGATCTTGTAGCGGAGGTCGGGGAAGGCCGCCCGGCGGTCCCGATGCCAGGCCAGGGCCGCCTCCGGCCCGGCCCCGCCGAGCCCCGGGCACGCCGCCCCGACCAGCTCGTACGCAGACTCCTCGCGCCCGGCGTTCCACACGTCGGCGACGAAGCGCCGCGCCACCGCCTCCAGATCGGTCATCCGGGCAGCCTAGCCATTTGCCGCCGGGGCCCCGCCGTCACACGTGCGGGCGGTCCCCGGGTCGGAGCGGGCGAGATCGGCAAAGATGGGAACGGAGACGACGGACGGATTCCAGGGGGCGACGTGGGCGAGACGGCAAGCGAGACGACCGGAGGCAAGTACGTCGAGCCGGGCGGTGAGTTCACCCGCGACCAGCGCTACATCGCCACCCGGATCACCGCCGACGGGCGGGACGGCTACCCGGTCGAGCCGGGGCGGTACCGGCTGGCGGTCAGCCGCGCCTGCCCCTGGGCGAACCGGTTGATCATCGTACGGCGGCTGCTCGGGCTGGAGGACGCCATCTCGATGGCGGTGGCCGGGCCGACCCACGACGCCCGGAGCTGGACGTTCGACCTGGACCCGGGCGGGCGTGACCCGGTGCTCGGCATCGAGCGCCTCCAGGAGGCGTACTTCGCCCGGTTCCCCGGCTACGAGCGGGGCATCACCGTGCCGGCGATCGTGGACGTGCCGACCGGGCAGGTGGTCACCAACAACTTCGGGCAGATGAGCCTCGACCTGTCCACCGAGTGGACGGCGTACCACCGCGAGGGCGCGCCGCAGCTCTACCCGGAGCGGCTGCGTGACGAGATCGACGAGATCAGCGCGGTGCTGTTCCGGGACGTCAACAACGGCGTCTACCGGTGCGGCTTCGCCGGCAGCCAGGAGGCGTACGAGAAGGCGTACCACCAGCTCTTCGACCGGCTGGACTGGCTGAGCGAGCGGCTGGCGGGGCAGCGCTACCTGGTCGGCGACACCATCACCGAGGCGGACATCCGGCTCTTCACCACCCTGACCCGCTTCGACCCGGTCTACCACGGCCACTTCAAGTGCAACCGCAGCAAGCTGACCGAGATGCCGGTGCTCTGGGCGTACGCGCGGGACCTGTTCCAGACCCCGGGCTTCGGCGACACGGTCGACTTCGACCACATCAAGCGGCACTACTACGAGGTGCACCGGGACATCAACCCGACCGGCGTGGTGCCGCTCGGCCCCGACCTGTCCAACTGGCTGACCCCGCACGGCCGGGAGGAACTCGGCGGGCGGCCCTTCGGCGACGGCACTCCCCCGCCGCCCCCGCCGGCCGACGAGCGGGTCGACCCCGCCCACACTCCGCTGCGCTGAGGCCGCGCGGCCGCCGGTCCTCCGCACGCTTTGCGGCGGGTCGGGGTGTCCCGACGCCCGGACACCCCGACTCGCCGCGAAGCGGCGCGATCATCAGCGCGGCGCGGCGGATTACATGAGCGCTGGCGCGCGTCAGAGGGCGAGGCGGACGGCGGCGGTGAGGACCAGCTGGGCCAGGGAGAGCGGCACCAGCACCAGCCAGCAGAGGCGTTGCAGCTGGTCCTCGCGCAGCCGCGGGTACGACACCCGCAGCCAGATGATGACGAAGGAGACCGCGAAGACCTTCAGCAGCGTCCACAGCCAGCCGAGCTGACCGTCGGCGAACGGGCCCTGCCAGCCGCCGAGGAAGAGCACGGTGGTCAGCGCGGCGATCACCACGATGCCGACGTACTCGGCGAGCAGGAAGAAGGCGAAGCGCAGGCCGGTGTACTCGGTCATGTAGCCGAAGACCAGCTCGGAGTCGGCGATCGGCATGTCGAACGGGGGCCGCCGGATCTCGGCCAGCCCGGCGACGAAGAAGACGAACATCGCGGGGGCCTGCCAGAGCAGCCACCAGGGCTGCCACGCCTCGACTATGCCGGAGAGGCTCAGCGTGCCCGCCGCCATGGCCACCGAGGCGGCGGCGAGCACCAGCGGGAGCTCGTAGCCGAGCAGCTGCGCCGCCCCGCGCAGGCCGCCGAGCAGGCTGTACTTGTTGGCCGAGGCCCAGGCCGACATCAGCACCGCGACCACGCCGACGCCGACCACGGCGAGGACGAAGAAGAGGCCGATGTCCAGCGGCTGCCCGACCAGGTCGTCCGGGCCCAGCGGGATGACCAGCAGGACCAGCAGGTAGGGCACCAGGGCCACCACCGGCGCCAGCCGGAACACCGCCCGGTCCGCCTCGCGGGGGGTGACGTCCTCCTTCTGCACGAACTTCACCCCGTCGGCGACCAGCTGCGCCCAGCCGTGGAAGCCGCCGGCGTACATCGGGCCGAGCCGGCCCTGCATGTGCGCCATCACCTTGTGCTCGGCCTGGCCCACCAGCAGCGGCAGGGTGAGGAACGCGACCAGCACGCCGCCGACCCGGATCACCAGCTCCAACCAGGTCGGCATCAGGCCGTCCCTTCCTCGTCGCGCGGCGCCGGGCCGTCGCCGGCGGCGGGCCCCGCAGCCGGCGCCGGGCCGTCACCGGGCGCCGCGGCCCTCGGGGTACGCGCCGGACGGGTACCGGGAGCCGGCCGGGCGGGCCGTTCCCGGGCCGGGCGGGCCGGGGTGCCGCCGCGCGGCCCCTCGCCCACGCCGGCCGCGCCGGCGGGCGTCGGCGTGGTGCCCCACTCCCCCGGCGCGGGTACGCCCGGCGGCCCGATGGGGCGGCGACCACCACCGGCCTCCGACTCGCCCGGCTCCTTCGCGCCCGGCCAGGGCTTGGCGACCCGGGAGGCGAGCACGAACTCCTTGCGCAGCGGATGCCCCTCGAACTCCGGGGGCAGCAGCAGCGGGGCCAGCTTGGGATGACCGGCGAAGTCGATGCCGAACATCTCGTGGGTCTCCCGCTCGTGCCAGGCCGCGCCCGGCCAGAGGTCGACCACCGAGGCCACCGTCGGCGACTCGCGGGGCACCCGGGTGCGCAGCAGCACCCCGTGCCGGCGGGTGGTCGACCAGAGGTGCACCACCACGTCGAACCCGGTGGCCAGCTCGTCGACGGCGGAGAGCCAGTCGAAGAAGTCGCAGGCCAGCTCGGCGTCGTCGCGCGCCGCGCGCAGCGCGTCGACCCAGCTCGCGACGGGTACGTCGACGGTGGCGCGGGCGTGGGACTGACCGCCGGAGACCGACGCGGTGGCCTCGACCGGTGCGAGCAGCGCGACGACCCGCTGGCCGACCTCTTCCGGAGTCATGCCGCTGATCCTAGGCCGTGTTTCATGAGGGCGGTCGAGCCGAGGCGGAGTCCAGACGGCGGTCCGGCAAGGCGCGGGTTCGTCCGGATACCGGCGTTGTATCCGGACGAACCCGCAACGCGGCCGGACGTCGTCTGGGCCCGCCGCAGGCCGGCCAGTCCTCATGAAACACGGCCTGAGGCCGCTGGCCCGCGGCCGTGTCGGGCCGCCCGGCGCCGGGCATCTGGCCGCTTTGCCCGGCGGGTGGCCGCCGGAGGGGGAAAGATGGTCACCGTGCGCGCTGTCACTGTGACTCCCGGGACGCCCGACTCCCTGCGACTGGTGGACGACTGGCCCGAGCCGTCGCCCGAGGAGGGCGAGATCCTGGTCGAGGCGCTGGCGGTCGGCATCTGCGGCACCGATCTGGAGATCGTCGCGGGCCAGTACGGGGAGGCGCCGCCCGGGCAGGAGCGGCTGGTGCTCGGGCACGAGGCGCTGGGCCGGGTGCTGGAGGACTCCACCGGCACCCTGCAACCGGGCGACCTGGTGGCGGGCGTGGTCCGGCGCCCCGACCCGGTGCCCTGCCCGAACTGCGCGGTTGACGAGTGGGACATGTGCCGCAACGGGCTGTACACCGAACACGGGATCAAGGGCCTGCCCGGCTTCGCCCGGGACCGGTGGCGGATCCAACCGAAGTTCGCCGTCGGCCTGGACCCGTCCCTCGCGCCGGTCGGCATGCTGCTGGAGCCGGCCAGCGTGGTGGCGAAGGCCTGGGACCACATCGAGCGGGTCGGCAGCCGCGCCGAGTGGAAGCCGCAGACCGCGCTGGTCACCGGCGCCGGGCCGATCGGCCTGCTGGCCGCGTTGCTGGCCATGCAGCGTGGGCTGGCGGTGCACGTGCTGGACCGGAACAAGACCGGCCCGAAGCCGGAGCTGGTCCGGGCGCTCGGCGCGACGTACCACACGGAGCCGGTGGCCGAGCTGGACCTGGTACCGGACGTGGTGGTCGAGTGCACCGGCGCGCCGCCGGTGGTGCTGGACGCGATGTGCAAGGTCGGTCCGATCGGCGTGGTCTGCCTGACCGGCGTCTCCAGCGGCGGCCGGACCATCGACTTCGACGCCGGCGCGCTCAACCGGGAACTGGTGCTGGAGAACAACGTCGTCTTCGGCTCGGTCAACGCCAACCGGCGGCACTGGGACCTGGCCGCCGAGGCGCTCGCCCGGGCCGACCAGTCCTGGCTGAAGTCCCTGATCACCCGCCGGCTGCCGGTGTCGGCGCACGCCGAGGCGTACACCCACACCGGCGGGGACATCAAGACGGTGCTGGACTTCACTCTCTGAGCCGGCGCCCGGGGCGGTCAGATCCCGGGGAGGCGGCCGTTGCGGAACAGGTCCACGAAGAGCTGGTGGTCGGTCCGGGTCCGGACACCGTACGCGTGCGCGAAGTCGACCAGGTGGGTCACGAACCCCGCCTCGTCGGCGTCGACCGCCGCCACGATGGACTCCTCGGTGGAGTAGTCCACCAGGTCGTGGCTGGACTCGTCGTCGGCTACCGAGTGCATCCGGGCCACCGCCCGGCCCAGGTCACCGAGGACCCCGGCCAGTTCGTCCGGCTCGTTCACGTTCGCCCAGTCCAGGTCGGCGGCGTACGGGGAGACCTCGGCGACGAGCTGGCCGATCCCGTCCAGCTCGGTGAAGCCCAGCCACGGGTCGGCGTGCGCCTGCAGCGCCCGCTGCGACTCGGCCGTACGGTGGCCCTGGTGCCGGAAGTAGCCGCGGACCCGCTCGTCCTCGATGTGCCGGGCCACCGCGGGCACCTGCGCCTGCTTCATGTAGATGACCACGTCGTTCTCCAGCGCCTGGGTGTGCCCCTCCAGCAGCAGGTTGTACGACGGCAGGCCGGCCGAGCCGATGCCCACGCCCTTGCGCAGCACGACGTCCTTGATCCGGGTGGCTACCGGACGCAGCCGCGCGGTGGCCTGCGGCAGCGTGGTCAGGTAGTCCTCGAAGGCGGCGCAGACCTGCTCCCGGGTGGCCGCGTCGATCTCGAACACCCCGTCGCCGAGGGAGAAGCGGCGCTCGTAGTGGTCGATCGTGGTCTGGGCGGTGAGCAGGTCGACCCGGGTGTTGAGCCGGGCCTGCTGGAGCACCCGGCGCAGCACGCCGTCGGCGTTGTCCAGGGTGATCGAGCCGATCGCGTCGTCCCCGCCGGCCGCGATGGCCCGCAGCTCGGTCAGGTAGGAGCGGGCGAACCGGGCGACCAGGTCGCTGATCACCTGGTCGGAGAGGGCCTTCGCGTAGCAGAGCAGGGCGACGCTGGCGGCGAGCCGCTTGAGGTCCCAGGAGAACGGCCCGACGTACGCCTCGTCGAAGTCGTTGACGTTGAACACCAGCTGCCCGGAGCCGTTCATGTAGGTGCCGAAGTTCTCCGCGTGCAGGTCGCCGTGGATCCAGACCTGGCTGGTCCGCCCGTCGAGGAACGCCTCGTCGGCGAAGTCGCCGCGCTGGTCGGCGTAGAAGAGGGACGCGCTGCCCCGGTAGAAGGCGAACGGGGAGGCGGCCATCTTGCGGAACTTGCGGCGGAAGGCCGCCGGGTCGAGTGCCATCGAGGCGCCGAATTCCTCGGTCAGCACGTCGACGATGAAGGCGGAACGCTGCTCCGCGGACGGGGTCATGGACCGCAGGCTAGCTGCCGGCCGCCAGCGGGGGCGTCGTTCGAGCGGACCGGCCGGGCGGGCCGGTCGGGCACCCACCGGACCGCCCACCCGGTGCGGGTTCAGGACGCCGGTGGGCGGACCGGCGGGGAGGTGAGCGAGCCGACCGGACGGCGCGGGGAGTCGGCACGGGGCGCGGCGTCCGAGGGCGAGGCGAGCGCGTCGGGGCGGGACACCCCGCCGATCCCGGACTGCTCGGCGGCGATCTTCTCCTGGAGCAGGAGGATGCCGTGCAGCAGCGCCTCCGGCCGCGGCGGGCAGCCGGGCACGTAGACGTCGACCGGGATGAGCTGGTCGACGCCCTTGGTCACCGAGTACGAGTCCCAGTACGGGCCGCCGCAGTTGGAGCAGGCGCCGAACGAGATGACGTACTTCGGCTCGGGCATCTGGTCGTAGAGGCGCTTGATCGCCGGGGCCATCTTGTCGGTGACCGTGCCGGAGACCACCATCAGGTCGGCCTGCCGGGGGCCGTGGGCGAACGGGATCACGCCCAGCCGGATGAAGTCGTGCCGGCCCATGCTGGTGGCGATGAACTCGATCGCGCAGCAGGCCAGGCCGAAGTTGAAGACCCAGAGCGAGTAGCGGCGGCCCCAGTTGAGCACGAACCGGATCGGCTCGCCGAGCACTCCCGGCAGCTGCACGGCCGCCCCCTTCCTGTCTCCCACCCGACAAGCCAGTCAACCACAGCGCCGGGCGGTCGCCCCGGGGCCGCCCGGGCTCAGTACGCCGGGCGTTGCAGCAGGCTGACGAACTCGACCAGCAGCCGCTCGCGCAGCGCCGGCGGGGCGGCGTCCAGCAGGGTGTTCACCACGGCCATCCGCTCCGGCACGCCCCGGGCGCCGTCGAGGCCCAATCCGGCGGCCAGGCCGGCCACCAGCTCCGGGGTGAGCGCCTGCGGGGCCAGCGAGGTCGCCAGCGCCCGCAGCTCGGCGGGGAGCCGGACCGGTCCGGCCGCCCGGGTCGCGGCCACCGCGGCGGCCAGGTCCGGGCCGAACTCGGCGACCCGGGGCGCGACCGAGGCGGTCACGGTCAGGTGCACGCTCGCCGGCAGGTCCGCGTACCGCAGCTGCGGCTGGGTGTGCCAGCCCCGGGCGGTCAGCTCGTCGACCAGCACGAAGAGGTCCAGCTCGGGGTCGGCGGCGGTGAAGCAGACCACGGTCGACTCCGGCTCGGCCATCAGCCGCAGCCCGTCGACGGCACGGACCGCGTCGGCCAGAGCGGTCACCGCGTCCCGGGTGGCGGCGGCGAGCCGCAGGTAGCCGGCGTCGCCGAGGTGTCGCAGGGTGGCGTACGCGGCGGCGATCGGACCGCCCGAGCGGGTCGAGGCGAGCACCGGGTTGACCATCGTGTACCCGGGCCAGTCCGCGTACGCGAAGTACTGCGGGGCGCGCAGCGCCGGGTCGCGGTGCAGCAGCAGCGACACGCCCTTCGGGGCGTACGCGTACTTGTGCAGGTCCACCGAGATCGAGGTGACCCCGTCGACGGCGAAGTCGAACGGCGGCACCGGCACGCCGAGCCGGCGCAGGTAGGGCAGGGTCCAGCCGCCGAAGCAGGCGTCCACGTGGCAGCGCACCCCGGCCGCCGCGGCCACCGCGGCGATCTCCGCCACCGGGTCGACGACGCCGTGCGCGTACGAGGGGGCGGAGCAGGCCACCAGCACGGTCTCCGGGCGGATCGCGGCGGCCACGCCGGCCACCGCCGGGCGCAGCGTCTGCGGGTCGACCGGCACCGGATCGAGGGTGACCCCGAGCAGGTGGGCGGCCTTGGCGAAGGCGGCGTGCCCGCTCGCCGGCACCACGATCCGGGGGGCGGTCAGCTCGGGGCGGGCGTCGCGGGCCGCCTTGACGGCGAGGATCAGCGACTCGGTGCCGCCGCTGGTGACGCTGCCGACCACCTCGGGCGCGGTCGTGCCGGGGCCGCCGCCGAGCAGCCGGGCGGCCGCCCCGACCAGCGCGTTCTCCATGGCCAGCAGAGACGGGAAGGCGGTCGGGTCGAGCCCGTTGACGTGCGCGCTGGCGGCGTGCGCGGCGGCGGCCAGCTCGTCCAGGCCGGGCACGGCGGGGTCGTAGACGTAGGCGAACAGCCGCCCGCCGTGCGTCGGCCGGTCGAGGGCGCGCAGCTCACGGATCTCCGCCAGCACTTGCTCGGCGGGTGCGCCGTCGGAGTCGATCATGCTTCGCCCTTCGGGTCGGGATGCAGGGTCCAGCCGCGCAGCAGCAGCACGGCGAGCCCGACCAGCAGGGCGGGCAGCACGGTGAAGCCGAGCAGCACGCCCAGCCGGGCCTGGTCGGACTGGGCCGCCGCGGTGCCGGTGTCGGAGGAGACGTAGCCGGAGACCTGGAGCACCAGGCCGTAGAGGCCCGGGCCGAGGGCCAGCCCGAAGGTCTCCCCCGCCGTCCACAGGCCGGTGAAGACGCCCGCCTGCCGCCGGCCGGTCCGCGCGGTCTCGTCGGCGACGCAGTCCGGCAGCAGGGCCAGGGCGAAGACCTGCTGGCCGGCGTACCCGACCCCGAGCAGCGCGACCACCGCGTAGACGGCGGCGGCGGGCAGCGCGGGCGCGGCGACCAGGGCCAGCGCTCCGGCGGCGAGCAGCAGCGAGGCGGCGACCAGGGCGGTGCGCTTGCCGAGCCGGGCGCCGAGCCGGGTCCACAGCGGCATCACCAGCAGCGCCGGCCCGACGAAGCAGGCGAAGAGCAGGGTCGGACCGTTCTGCGGGTCGCGCAGGATCTGGTCGGCGAAGTAGCTGACCCCGGCCAGGATGGTCGCCACCCCGGCCGACTGGATCACGAAGCAGAGCAGCAACGCCCGGAACGGCCGGTTGCCGGCGGCCACCGCGAGCTGGGCGCGCAGGGTCGGCTCGGTCGCGGTCACCGCCCCGGTCGCGACCGCGCGGGTGCCGAGGAAGGCGCCGACCGCGCCGAGGGCGATCAGCGCGGCGACGAAGAGGCCCATCCACCGGTGCCCGACCAGGCCGTCGCCGGTCGCGGTCACCACCATCGGGGCCACCGCGCCGGAGACCAGGATGGCCAGCGCCAGCACCGCGATCCGCCAGGTCATCAGCCGGGTACGCTCCGCGCGGTCGCCGGTCAGCTCGGCCGGCATCGCCACGTACGGCACCTGGAAGAAGGCGAACGCGGTGGCGGTGGCGAGGAAGGCGACCGCCACGTACGCCCCGGCGGCGGGACCGGCGCCGAAGGGCGCGGCGAAGATGGCGGCGAAGAGCACGGCCAGGGCCAGCCCGGCGCCGAGCAGCCAGGGCCGGCGCGGTCCCCAGCGGGAGCGGGTGCGGTCGGAGAGCCGCCCGGCGACCGGGTTCACCAGCACGTCCCACGCCTTGGGCAGCAGCACCAGCAGGGCGGCCACCCCGGCGGCCACGCCCAGCGTGTCGGTGAGGTACGGCAGCAGCAGCAGCCCCGGCACCGTGCCGAACGCGCCGGTGGACAGCGAGCCGAGGGCGTAGCCGGCGTGCACCCGGCGGGGCAGCGGGTCGGGGCGCCGCGCCCCGGCCGGGCCGGCGACCGAGGGGTCGGCTTCCGCCGGCGGCGCGTCCATGGGGCCGAATGTTACTCACGTTATGGCCCCGGTCACATCCCCTCCTCCGGCCACCAGCTCGCCGCCGACATGTCCACCCCGGCGGCGCGCAACGGGCAGCCCTCGGCCCGCAGCCGGGCCCGCGCCTCGACCTCGTGCCCGGGCGGCAACCGGCCGGCGGAGGTCACCACCCGGTGCCAGGGCACCCCGCCGCCGTGCCGGGCCATGATCGAGCCGACCAGCCGGGCCGAGGACCGGCCCGAGCGCTCCGACAGCGCGTCGGCCACCGCCCCGTACGACATCACCCGGCCCGGTGGGATCCGCTCGACCAGCGCGAGCACCGACTCGACGTACTCCTCAGGCGTCACGACCGGCCACGATATGGGAAGCCTGCCGGGCCGTGCAGGACCGACCGCGCAGAATGGGCGGGTGCGCGAAGCAGTCACCCAGGCCCGGCGGATCGTCGTCAAGATCGGGTCGTCCTCGCTGACCACCGGCGGTGGCGGGCTGGACGACGCCCGGGTCGACGCCCTGGTCGACGCCCTCGGCGTGCTCGCCGCCGACGGCCGGGAGGTGGTGCTGGTCTCCTCCGGCGCGATCGCCGCCGGCCTGGCCCCGCTCGGGCTGCCCCGGCGTCCCCGCGACCTGGCCACCCAGCAGGCTGCGGCGAGCGTCGGGCAGGGCCTGCTCATCGGCCGGTACGCGGCCGGCTTCGCCCGGCACCGGCTCACCGTCGGGCAGGTGCTGCTCACCGTCGACGACGTGACCCGGCGGGCGCACTACCGCAACGCGTACCGGACCCTGCGCAAGCTGCTCGACCTGCGCGCGGTGCCGATCGTCAACGAGAACGACACGGTCGCCACCGAGGAGATCCGCTTCGGCGACAACGACCGGCTCGCCGCGCTGGTCGCCGCCCTGGTCGACGCCGACCTGCTGGTGCTCCTCTCCGACGTGGACGCGCTCTGGACCGGGGACCCGACCCAGCCGGGCAGCACCCGGATCACCGAGGTGCACGGCGAGGGCGACCTGGCTGGCATCGACATCGGCGGCGCGGGCCGCTCCGGGGTGGGCACCGGCGGCATGGTCACGAAGGTCGAGGCGGCCCGGATCGCCACCGGCTTCGGCATCCCGGTGGTGCTGACCGCCGCGCCGCTGGCCGGTGCGGCGCTGGCCGGCGAGCCGGTCGGCACGTTCTTCCATCCGAGCCGGCGGCGGCCGACGGCCCGGCTGTTCTGGCTCGCGCACGCCACCGCGCCCCGGGGCCGGCTGCACCTCGATCCGGGCGCGGTGCAGGCGGTGGTGGGCCGGCGCAAGTCGCTGCTGCCGGCCGGGATCACCGCCGTCGACGGCGCGTTCACCGCCGGGGACCCGGTCGACCTGGTCGACACCGACGGCGCGCCGGTGGCCCGGGGGCTGGTCAACTACGACGCGGTGGAGCTGCCGGGGCTGCTCGGCCGCTCCACCGGAGAACTCGCCGCGGCGCTCGGCCCGGCGTACGAACGGGAGGTCGTCCACCGCGACGACCTCGTGCTGCTGTGAGGAGTTGGCGATGAGCGGGAGTGCCGGCATGAGCGTCAGCGAGCAGGCCCGCCGGGCCCGGGACGCGGCGGGCGAGCTGGCGGTCGCCACGCGTACCGCCAAGGACGCCGCGCTGCACGCGATGGCCGACGCGCTGGTGGCGCGTACCCCGGAGATCCTGACCGCGAACGAGGCGGACCTGGCGGCCGGGCGCGCGGCCGGGCTGAGCGCGGCCGTGCTGGACCGGCTCGCGCTCGACGCGGGCCGGGTGGCGGGCATCGCCGACGCGCTGCGCCAGATGGCCGCGCTGCCCGACCCGGTGGGCGAGGTGGTCCGCGGCTCGACCCTGCCCAACGGGCTGGAGCTGCGCCAGATCCGGGTGCCGTTCGGGGTGGTCGGCATCATCTACGAGGCCCGGCCGAACGTCACCGTGGATGCCGCGGGCATCTGCCTGAAGTCCGGCAACGCGGCGCTGCTGCGCGGCTCCTCGTCGGCGGCACACTCCAACGCGGCGCTGGTCGCCGTCCTGCGCGACGCGGTGGCCGGGGCGGGCCTGCCGGCCGACGCGGTGCAGCTGCTCGACGCCACCACGCGCGACTCGGTCAAGGAGCTGATGCGGGCGCGCGGCCTGGTCGACGTGCTGATCCCGCGCGGCGGCGCGTCGTTGATCCGCACCGTGGTCGAGGAGTCGACGGTGCCGGTGATCGAGACCGGGGTGGGCAACTGCCACGTCTACGTCGACGCCGCGGCGGACGTGACGAAGGCGGTGGCGGTCGCTCTCAACGCGAAGACCCAGCGGCTCTCCACCTGCAACACCGCCGAGTCGCTGCTGGTGCACGCGGCGGTCGCGGACGCCTTCCTGCCGCCGATGCTGGCCGCCTTCGCCGAGGCCGGGGTGACCGTGCACGGCGACGCCCGGGTGGCGGCGTTCTCCGACGCGGTGGTGCCCGCCACCGACGAGGACTTCGCCACCGAGTACCTCTCGGCGGACATCTCGGTCGCCGTGGTCGACTCGCTGGACGCGGCGGTCGCCCACATCCGGCGCTACGGCACCGGGCACACCGAGGCGATCCTGACCGACTCCGCCGCGGCGGCCCGGGAGTTCGTGGCCCGGGTGGACGCGGCGGCGGTGATGGTGAACGCCTCGACCCGGTTCACCGACGGCGGCGAGTTCGGCTTCGGCGCCGAGATCGGCATCTCCACCCAGAAGCTGCACGCCCGCGGCCCGATGGGTCTGCCCGAGCTGACCTCGACGAAGTACGTGGTGACCGGGGACGGGCACCTGCGCGGCTGACCCTCGCCAGTGGAGGGTCACCCAGGGGTCGCACCCGGTCGCTAGGCTGGGGCCGGTTCGGCACGGCTCGTCTGGGGAGGCAGCATGCTGGGCGAGAGCGCCCTGGAGCAGCAACTGGCGGAGGCACGCGCCGCGCTGCGGGAGGTGAGCCGCTCCGTGGTCCCGCCGGAGCGGGTCGAGTCGGTCGCCGAGGCCGCCGACGGGCGGATCCGCGTCACGGTCGGCGTCGACGGTCGGCTCAGCGCGGTCGACCTCGACCCCCGGGTGCTCCGGGAGGGCTCGGACTACCTGGCCGACGAGCTGCGGCGGGCGGTGAACGCGGCGCTCGACGGCCAGGCCGAGGTGGTCGCCGGCACCGAGCCGATGCCCGACCTCGCCGCGATGACCGCCACCGTGGAGCGCCTCCAGGACCAGGGCCTGCGCCAGATGCGGGAGATCAGCACCGCGATCAGCGAGACCATGCGCAAGCTTCAGCAGCGGAGTTGACCGTGGAACCGCTCGACGTGGACATCGACGCCCTGCGCCAGGGCGCGGACCAGCTCGCCCAGGCCAAGGAGAGCGTCCGCCAGGCGTTCGAGGCCTTCCAGGCGGCGGCGGGCGGCTACGCCGACGCCTTCGGCGGCGACGAGATCGGCATGCTGTTGAGCATGGGGCACCAGGCCTGCGTGGAGGCGCTCACCGAGTGCTTCAGCACCAACGTCGCCGAGCTGGAGAGCTACGCGGACGGCCTGAAGGGGATGGCCGAGAGCTATCGAGAAATCGAGGAGGGCGTCAGCGCCTCGTTCCGCTCGATCCTCGGCTCACTGGGTGGCTGAACCGCCACCGACGGACGACGAAAGGAGCCGGCGTGGGTCTGACGCTGCCGGGTGAACTCGCCTCGCTGCTCTCCATGATCGGGTACGACTGGCCGGAGTCCGACGAGACGGCGATCTTCCGGCTCGCCGGCGAGTGGACCGGCATGGCGGACCGGATCAACGGCTCGGTCGCCCAACTGGAGTCGGCGGCGCGGACGGTGCTCGACACCAACCGCGGAGAGAGCTTCACCGCGTTCGCCGGTGAGTGGAACGACAAGGAGTCGGCGGCCCGGAACATCGCCGACGCCGCCAACCCGGCGAGCGTCATCGGGATCGGGCTGATGGCCGCCGCCGGTGTGGTGCTCGCCCTGAAGATCAACGTGATCATCCAGCTGGTGGTGCTGGCGATCCAGATCGCCCAGGCGATCGCCACGGCGGCGGTCACCTTCGGCGCGTCCCTGCTCCAGATCCCGATCTTCAAGATGATCACCGGCCTGATCGTCGACCAGCTCATCGGCATGGCCGTGGACACGGTGCTCAATGGCTAAGAAGCGCACCTCGCCGCCCCGGCAGACGCAGGCGAAGGGTGCCAAGATCGTCTCGGCGTACCTGGAGAACGCCGACGTGTTCCGCACCGCCAAGACGGCCGGCACCACCCCCCGCGGCCCGGCCGTGCTGGTGCTGCGCAACCGGCCGGATTTCGACAAGCGGGACTTCGACCGCAAGGCCAAGGACCTGGTCCGGCTCGGCCAGGAGGGCCGGCTGAGCAAGGCGAAGTCGGACCGGACGGCCAACAGCGTCTACCACCGGGGCGGCCGGGGGACCACGCCGGGCACCCGGACCCGCACCAACGTCTTCCGGGACCGGGTGATCCGCCGGTTGACCAGGAACGAGCGACTGACCAAGCACCACGGCACCGCGGCGACCAACCAGTACCTGGCCAACCGGGACCTCGTGCAACGTCTCTACGGCCGGGGGGACATCACCGCGCGGGGCCAGGGCTTCGATCCGGACCACGTCCAGGAGCTGCAACTCGACGGAAAGGACGAATACGCTAACCTCAGGCTGATGGACGCCTGGACCAACCGCGAGATCGGCCGCGAGATTTCCGTGGCGTTGCGCGACGTCCCCGAGGGCACCCCGGTCATCGTGAGGGTCCTGCCATGACCCGGCCGGACCCGGCCGTCCTCGCCCGGATCGCCGAGAAGCTGGAGCTGCTCACCCGGGTCGAGTCCGAGCACGGCTTCGGTGTCCACATCGGCGGGCCGGCGGCGCTGGAGCCGATCGCCGACCTACCCGGCGTCGCCGAGGTCTACAGCCTCTTCGAGCGCTTGGAGGGCGACAACTTCCGGTTCCACGCACCCGAGCAGATCCGCACCCCGCAGGGCTGGGCGGAGTACGAGGTCAACCCGAACGACCCGATGGGCAGTCCACTGATCGTGGGCTACGAGATGGACAGCGTCCCCCGCGGCCTGCGCGACGATATCCGCGGCGGCGACCCGATCTACCTCGACCTGGACGACCTGGACGTGTACTACATGGAGTCCAGCGCCTACGTCTACCAGTACGAGCACCCCGACGAGGACGTCGAGTTCACCGTCATCGCCCCCGATGTCGCCACCTTCTTCGACGAGCACGTGCTCGGCCCCCGCTACCCGGAGCTGATGGCCGTGGTCTTCGGCCCCGCCGCGCCCGAGCAACGGCTGCGCAAGGGCCGGCACGCCGGCGAGTACGCCGACAACTGGCGGCGACTGCTGATCGCCGCCGGTCTGTCCTCCTGACCCACCCGTCGACCCTGCTTAAGGACGGTCATGGCAGCTGATCCGCGGTTCACCGCGTTGTGGAGCGAGGACGAGCTCATCCCGTACCCGCGCGAGGCGTGGCTGGAGGGGGGCTTCAGTCCCGACCTGCTCCCCGCCGGCGACGAGATCCCGCTCGACGTGGCGGTCGTCTACACCGCCTTCCTCGAAGGCGACATCGAGCTGTACGACACCATCCAGCTGAGCACCGCCGACGGTTCGCTGGACGTCCGGCTGATCGTGGTGGGCGCGGTCGCCGACAACCCCGACCTGCTCTACGTGCTCGACCCGCGGACCGGCGAGATCCTCCAGTTCGACCTGGATCAGCAGGACATCCAGGCCGTCAACAGCAGCTTCCGCACCTTCGTCGAGTTCCTCTACCAGTTCGCGCTCTTCGTCGAGGCCGACGAGGGCAAGCCGGGCCGGGCCGAGCGGGCCGAGACGCTGCGCATGGTGCTGGAGAGCATCGACCCGGCCGCGTTCACCCCCGACGGCTGGTGGCCGCTGGTGATCAGTCAGCTGAAGTGACCGCCGCCCGGCAGGCCCGGATCGCCCGCAACGTGGTGTGCACGTCGAACTGGTGACCGTCGTCGCTGTCCCACCCGCCGTCGCTGCGCTGGGTCTCGGCGAGCCGGCGGCGGGCGGAGACCAGCAGCCACTGCTCCTCGCCCACCTCCACCCGGCGCAGCGTCGCGGCCAGCCAGGCCACGTCGGCCGGGGACAGCTGCGGAATCCGCTCGGCCAGCACCGCCTGGATACGGGCCGACTCGTAGTACATCTCCTGCCGGTGCAGCACGGCCGCGCTCAGCCAGCCGGCGGGCAAAAAGGACGGCCAGCCGCCGTCCGCGGCGAGCTGCGCGGCGACGGCGTGTGCCGCCGCCTGCACCACCCCGGCGTACGCGCCGCCGACGCGGTGGTCGAGCGGGCCCGCGGCGCGGGCGTCCAGGCCGGCCACGGTGAGCCAGAACCCGGCGTTGGCGGTGAGGTAGAAGCGGGCCTCCGGATCGCCCGGCCGGGCCCACTCCGGGGCGAGGCCGGCCAGCGACGGGTCCTCGTCCCAGCTCCCGTCGGGCAGTTGCCGGGCGGCGAGCCAGTCCAGTGCGTGCCGGGCCGCCGGACGGCCGAGGGCACCCAGGTCGTCCAGCTCGGCCAGGCGGAAGCAGGTCGCGTCGACGGAACCGACGGCACCCTCCAGGACGGCCGACCAGCCGCCGTCAGGGGTCTGGCCCGCCTCGGCGGCGTCGAGCAGCTCGGCCGGCACCGGCGCGCCGGTGCGCAGCCGGGAGAGCCGGGCGCGGTCCACCGCGTCCCCGTGCGCCACGACGAAGCCGATAGCGGCGTCCATGTCCACCACGGCGGTCACGCTACCTGCGCAAAGGTGATCGCGCCTCGGTGAATCGGCCGAGGCCGGGGCGGGTGAGTGGCCCGCCGCCGGCCCCGGCCGTCGCTCAGTACGCGGGCAGCGAGGGATCGATCTGCTTGATCCAGGAGAGCACACCGCCCTGCACGTGCACCGCGTCGCGGAACCCGGCCGCCTTGAGGGCGGCGAGCGCCTCGGCGGAGCGGACGCCGGACTTGCAGTGCAGCACGATCTGCCGGTCCTGCGGGAGCTTCGCCAGCGCCTCGCCGGAGATGATCTCGCCCTTGGGGATCAGCGTGGCACCGGGGATGCGGACGATCTCGTGCTCGGCGGGCTCGCGGACGTCGACCAGGTAGATGTCCTTGCCGGCGTCCTGCCACTCCTTGAGCTCCAGCGCGGTGATGGTGGCGTCGACCACCGCCTCCTGCGCCTCCTCGGAGACCGCGCCGCAGAAGTCCTCGTAGTCCTCCAGCAGGTCGGTGACCGTCGGGTTCTCGCCGCAGAGCACGCAGTTCGGGTCCTTGCGCACCTTGATCTTGCGGTAGGACATCTCCAGGGCGTCGTAGACCATCAGCCGGCCGACCAGCGGCTCGCCGATGCCGGCGAGCAGCTTGATCGCCTCGTTGACCTGGATCGAGCCGATCGACGCGCAGAGCACGCCGAGCACGCCGCCCTCGGCGCAGGAGGGCACCATGCCGGGCGGCGGGGGCTCCGGGTAGAGGCACCGGTAGCAGGGGCCGTGCTCGGCCCAGAACACCGAGGCCTGGCCGTCGAAGCGGTAGATCGAACCCCAGACGTACGGCTTGCCGAGCAGCACCGCCGCGTCGTTGACCATGTACCGAGTGGCGAAGTTGTCGGTGCCGTCGACGATCAGGTCGTACCGGGAGAAGATGTCGCGGACGTTCTCCCGGTCCAGCGCGGTGTTGTGGATCTCGACGTTGACCAGCGGGTTGATCTCGCGGATGCTCGCCGCGGCGGACTCGGCCTTGGACCGGCCGACGTCGGAGACGCCGTGGATGATCTGGCGCTGGAGGTTGGACTCGTCGACGGTGTCGAAGTCGATGATGCCGAGCGTGCCGACGCCGGCGGCGGCGAGGTACATCAGGGCCGGCGAGCCGAGACCGCCGGCGCCGACGCAGAGCACCCGGGCGTTCTTCAGCCGCTTCTGCCCCTCGACCCCGACGTCCGGGATGATCAGGTGGCGCGAGTAGCGGCGGATCTCGTCAACGGTCAGCTCGGCGGCGGGCTCGACGAGCGGGGGCAGCGACACGGTGGACTCCCCGGGATCGGCTGGTGGCAGACCGCGCCATTGTCGCTCGGCCCGGCCACGCTCGGCCATGAGGAGGGACACGTCGCCCGACATGCGGGAGCGGGAATAACTCAGACACCGGGGACGAGTACGCCCTCATGGCGCACCCCGTCGACGTACGGCCAGGCGTTGGCGACGCAGCCGTCCAGGCCGTACGTCTGCTGCTGCATCACCGGGGCCGGCGCGCCGGGGCCGGGGCAGGCCTGGTGCTCCTCGCCGAACTCGTGCCCGACCTCGTGGTTGACCACGTACGTCCGGTACACCGCCAGCGGAGCGCCGTAGTGGGGAACGGCGTCCATCCAGCGGGCCAGGTTGATGATCACCTGACCGGGCAGCCGGCAGGAGGTGTAGCCCTCGGTGCTCAGCCCGCCCTCGGCGCACATCGCCTCCGAGGTCGCCGGGGTGGCCAGGTAGACGGTGAAGTCGGCGGCGTCGGCCTCGGACACCCGCTGTACCCGCAGCTCACCGGAGGCGATCCAGCTGCGCGGGTCGGCGAGCACCTCGTCCACGGTGGCGGCGAAGGCGTCCACGTCCTGCCCGGTGCCCTCCTCGACCGCCACCCGGTAGCGGCGCAGCGCCCCGTCGTATCCGCGCAATGGCGAGCGCCCGGCGGCGGTGACGAAGCGGCCATCGCCACTGCTCGGGGAGGCGGTGGGCGTGGCATGGTCGCCGGCCCCGTACCCGTGCGCCCGCGACACCCCGGTGGACGAGGGCGCGGACGGCCGGTCGTCGGCCCGGACCAGGGCGACGGTGGCGACGGTCGCGCCGAGCGACACCAGCCCGAGCAGCGCGGCGAGCCGGCGGCGGCGGGGCATCCGCACCGGTCCGCTTCGGACGGCGCCGACGGGTGGCCTGGCCGGGGCGCTCGGCTCCGGTCCGTCACCCTCGGCGCGCGGGAATGGGCTCACCCGACCAGCATGGCAGACTAATCGGGCATATCAGCGCTTTACCGTCGACTACGCGAGTAAGTTTCAGATCGCGCGCCAGGGCTCAGACGGGACGCCCCACGTACCGCCGGCCGTCGAGGTAGGGCCACGGGTTCGCGGTGCAGCCGTCCAGGAAGAGCGACTGCTGCTGCATCACCGGCGCCGGCCGGCCCCGCCCCGGGCACCGCTCGTGGCGGTGCCCCAACTGGTGGCCCACCTCGTGGTTCACCACGTAGGCGCGATAGAGCGACAGCGGCACCGCGGCCCGCACGAAGTGCGGCACCGATCTCCGCCACCGGTCCAGGTTGATGATCACCTGTCCGGGTGCCCGGCAGGACGTGTACGGCCGGCCGCCCACCCGGATGTCCACTCCCCCGGCCCGGCACATCCGCCACGCCGTGGCCCCCGTCGCCAGGTAGACCGTGAAGTCGTACGCCTCGCCCGCCGGCACCCGGCGCAACCGCAAGCGGCCACTGTCCACCCAGCTCCCCGGGCCGGCCAGTGCCGCCTGCGCCTCGTCGGAGAAGGCGTGCACGTCCTCGCCGGCCGCGTGCTCCACCGCCACCCGGTACCGCTGCACCGTGCCCGCCCGCCCGAGCACCGGGCCGGGCCGGTCGTCGTAGGCGAAGGTGCCCGGCCCGGCGGCCGGCACCGGTCCCGCGAGCTGGAGCACCGGGGTCGGGCTGGTCGCGGACGGGCTGGGGGTGACCGGCGGCGACGGCGACGGGGTAGCCGGCGCGCCGGTCGGCCCGGGGGCCGGCGTCACGGCGGCGAGCGTGTCGGCGACGGCCCCGGGACGGCCGGCGGAAAGCGCCCCGCCCGCGCCGACCACCACCGCGAGCATCGCCAGGAACAGCACCGTCAGCCGACGGCCGGTGACGGGTGCGCGGCGGCCACGCGGGGTCGCACGCGCGCGCCGGTGACCGTGGGAGAGGAACTCGGACATCAGGGGTCAGCCTGCCATGTCGGACCCCTTCGGTGCGACCTCCGTTTCGGCCAGCAGGTGCAACACGGCGCGCGCCACCGTGCGCGGCACCTCCACCTGCGCGACGTGGCCGACCCCTTCGAGCATCATCAGCCGGCTGTCCGGGATCACCCGGGCCGCCTGCGGCGCCACCCGCACGTCCACCAGCTTGTCCTGCAGGCCGCCCACCACCAGCGTCGGCGCCTGGACCGCCGCGGCGATCCGCCACATCGACCCCGGCCCCGGCAGGTAGGAGCGCAGGAAGCTGGAGACCAGGCCACGGAACGTCCGGACGTATGCGGCGGCGTAGTGCGCGGCCTCGTAACGCACCCGGATCTCCTCCAGCGCCTCCTGCCGGCGCTGCTCGTTGATCCGGCTCAGGTCGGCGAAGCACGCCTGGAGCACCTGCTGCGCCATCACCTCCGGCGGGAGCTGGGCCAGCCGCCAGGCCGCCAGCCGCTCCGCCCGGGGGATGGCCAGCAGCGGCAGCATCCGCCCCTGCAGGGAGCGGCGGAAGTCCAGGAAGGGCAGCGCCGGCGAGACCAGGGTGAGGGTACGCACCAGCTCCGGCCGCAGCCCCGCCACGTGCACCGCGATCGCCCCGCCGAGGGAGTTGCCGAACAGGTGCACCGGCCCCCGGCCGGAGTGCTCGATCCAGCGGACCACCCGCTGCGCGAAGGCCGGGATCGTGTAGCGCCGCCCCGGCTCGCTGCGCCCGAACCCGGGCAGGTCGATGGCCTGCCCGTCGAGCCGGTGGGCGAGCAGGCCGGCCAGGTCCGTCCAGTTCTGCGACGAGCCGCCCAGCCCGTGCACGTACAGCGCCGGCTCGGCGTCCGGGCCGGTGGCCGGGGTGTCCCGCACGTAGGTGACCGTCCCGTCGAGACGTACCTCCCGGCCGGGCCAGGGCGGCGGGACGTGCGGCGCGGGCAGCAGGTGGTCGGGCCAGAGGGCGGCGCGCTTCATGCCTTCCAGTGTGCCCAGCACGACCGCCGGCGTACACCACACCCGCTCAGGCCAGCAACGCCTCCAGGCGACGGTTGACGGCGGCCAGCGTCGCGCGGACCACCGCCTGCCGGGGGTCACCGGCGACCAGCGCGGAGCCGGCGAGCTGCTCGACCCAGCCGTCGCAGACCAGCAGCACGACCACAGTGGCCACCTCGCAGTTGCCGAACGGCACCACCGCCGCGTGCTCGACGAAGCACCGCCCGCGCTCGGCCGTACCCTCGCCGCCCCGCAGCAGATGGTCCACCGCCGCCGCGGCGGCCACCGCGCAGAGCCGCAGGACGTACCCGTCCACGGCCGGCCCGGTGGAGTGCCCGGACGCGGTCTCGCCGCCGGCGAGCAGGCGTACCTCGACGGTGGCGTCCAGGCCGAAGGTGCTCACCTGGACGTGGTCGATCACCACCCGGGGCCCCGGCGCGCCGCCGGTGTCCAGCGGCCGGGAGGGCGCCGTCTCCGTCGTGGTCATCTGCCCACCGGAGTACGACGTGCCGAGCGTGGCCGGGCTGCCGGTGGCCGGTGGCGCGGACGACAGGCTCGCCTCGTCCACACTGGCCCGGCCCCGGTGCGTGGAGACCTGGCGTCGCCGGCGCGGCACCCCGGCGACGGTGCTCGGATAGTCCTCGACCCGGCCGGGCGCGGGGGTGGACGCGGCGACAGAGCGGGCGCCGGGTGCCTGGTCGGAGAGGAGCCGACCGGCGGCGGCCGGCGCGCGGCCCTCCCCACCGGACGGATCGGCCGGAGCGCCCGGCGGATCGGCCGGGCGGGACCGCCTCGCCGGACCGGCCCCCGGATCCTGGCGGCGCAGCTCGGTGGGACCGGACTCCGCGTCGCGCGGCCCGGCCCCCGTCTCGCCGGGACGCGCGTCGGCGCCCCGCGACTCGGGCGCGCGGGTCTCGGCGGAGCGGCGGCGCAGCGGCGCCGGCGCGGGAGCCGTGCCGGGCAGGTTCTGCGGGGCCGCGGCCAACCCCATCCGCTCCTGGAGCAGCCGGGCCACCACCCGGCTCACCTCGGCCGGATCGGCACCGTCGGCGAGATCGAGCCGGAGGCTGTGCGCGCCGGCCGGGGTACGGCGCAACGCGGCGTCCCGGACGCCGGGCACCTCCCGCACGGCGTCGAGGATGGCGTTGACGTCGAAGCCCTCCGGCCGCTCCCGCAACGGGGCGGGCTCGTCGTCGCGGCGCAGATGGGTGGCGATGCGGGCGAGTTCCGGGGTCTCGGCGGGTGGCTCCACGGCTGGCAGCTCCGGCACGACGGGCACGTCCGGCTCGGCGGGGACGCGCTGCGGCAGCACCGCCGCGCCGGGGTCCGGCGTCCCGTCCTCCACGGCCGGCTCGGCCGGAGGTGCCGGATCGGGGGCGGAGCGGCGGT